>SVHQ01000232.1 GCA_015055785.1 Clostridiales bacterium
GCTGTCGGGATGGGGCGTCAACGATTTCACCTCACCCACCACAACGCGATTGATTTTCGCGCCGAGATAGGAGAGCTCTTCTACTTCAAAACCGCAAGAAAAAAGCTTTTCTGCTAATTCCTGCGCTGTAACGTCTATATCTACGTAATCTTTTAACCAACTGAAAGGTGCTTTCATTTTTTTATTTCTCCTTTTATTTCGCCTTGTGGCAATCACCGCTACGCGGTGGCTTTACGCAAAACTATCGTTTTGCTTTTTGATGGGTTCACTTCTCGTGGAGCTCCACTTCACACCACGTAAGGGACAATGTCCCTTGATCCTTTGCCTTGACTTCCTGCCCGTTACCATTATGGTGCATAATTCCGTAACGGAAAGATAGAAAGGTTTGGATGCAACGTCACGTTGCTTAATCCTCGAATTGTTCCAAGAAACGGGTGTCGTTTTCAAACAACGTCTTAATGTTGTTGATGCCGTATTTGAGCATCGCAATACGCTCGATACCCATACCGAACGCAAACCCCGTGTATTCATCGGGATCAACACCGCAGTTTTCCAATACGTGACGATTGACCATGCCCGCACCAAGGACTTCAATCCAGCCCGTGCCCTTGCAAAGTCGGCATCCCTTACCGCCACATTCCGAACAGCTTAAATCTACCTCTACGCTGGGTTCAGTGAACGGGAAATAGGAAGGACGCAAACGCACCTTTGTAGATGACGTAAACATCTTCTGCGCAAATTCCGCAAGCATACCCTGCAAATCGCAAAGGGTAATCCCCTTATCCACAACAAGACCTTCCATTTGATGGAACATGGGTGAATGGGTCGCGTCGTCGTCCGAACGGAACACTCTGCCAGGAGAAAGAATTTTAATGGGCGGTGCGTTCTTTTCCATAACACGAATTTGACCTGCCGAGGTCTGCGTGCGGAGCAATAAATTATCCGCTAAGTAGAACGTATCCTGCATATCTCTTGCAGGGTGGTCTTTCGGCGTATTCAATGCCGTAAAATTATAATAATCCGTTTCGATTTCAGGACCTTCGAATACCGTGAAGCCCATGCCTGAAAAGATGTCGATAAGCTCGTTTTTTACAAGCGTGATGGGATGCAACGCCCCTGCTTTGTACGTTTTGCCAGGCATGGTGATGTCAATGCGCTCTTTTGCATATTTTTGCTGCATTTCCATATCACGAACAACGATAGCGCGCGCTTCGAATTTTTCTTCCATCGTTTGCTTAAACTCGTTTACGATTTTACCAAACGCTGGTCTGTCTTCTTTCGGCAAATCTTTCATGCCGCTCATGATACCCTTTAATTCCGTTTGAAATTTAACTTTCAGTTCGTAAAGAGCTCTGCCCGTTTCCGTTTGTTGCATCGCTTCTTCTATTTGCGAACACAACGTAGCAATTTTTTCTTTCATATGCTTCCTCCGAATTTTTATCCGTTTGATTTTTTTCTTTTAGATTCTTTCGCTTCGTTCAAAATGACAGAGTGAAGCAATTCTTTCGCTTCGCTCAGAATGACAGGGGGGAAAGGAATTTTTATCCGTTTGATTTTTTATTTTTATAATAAAAAACCCTGCGTATCCCTTTTGGAATACACAGGGCGAATCAATCCGCTGTACCACCTGTTTTTATGCGTTCGTTTTTGTTAAAACTTCAACGCACCTTATTTTCGCGCTCACGCGGCGAATACGGCCTTCCCTACCTCGTCTTTGATGATTTTTCCTCAACCTTAACGGCTCAAAAAGGCGGCTCCAAAGTGAAATGGTGATTTTCCTTTCCCTTCGCATCTTTCAGCCTATGAATGCGTTCTCTGTAAAAGAAAGCCTTGAAAATACCTGCTTTTTCATTGCCTTTATTTATTTTACTTGATTATTATACTCTTTTTTGACATAAATGTCAAATGATTTTTCCTTACCAAATACACATTTACGTGAGATACATGCAAATTATTTATTCTTCAGCAAATCACGAATTTCTTCTAAAAGCCGCGTATTTGCCGTTGCTTTTTCAGCTTCCGCTGCTGCATCTGCCGCCGCCTTTTCCGCTGCAAGACGTTCTTCTTCCGCTTTTTTCGCTTTCGCTTGCTCTACCTGTTCATCATAAATCGCTTGCGCTGCCTTTCTATTCACTTTCTGTTCGCGCATAATTTTTGCCACCGCTTTCTTTTCATTGATATCCATATCAAGAACCGCTCTTTCATGTGCTTTGGCAATATTATTCATCATCTTTACAATGGAAAATAATACAAATGCAATCAATAAGAAATTAATAACTGCACTGATGAATGCGCCCCAATCGATATAAATAGAGTTCGCCAAATCCAATTCCTGCGTTTTGCCAATCACTGCCCCTAAGTCATCTAAAACTTCTACTTCCTTAAACGCGGGAGAAAGCATCGTAATCGCACCGGAAAGACCTTTCTTACCAAGGATTAACGCTAAAATCCAATTAATGATGGGCTTTAAAATATTGTTGCTGAGTGCGTTTACAATGCTCGTAAACGCGCCGCCTACGATAACGCCGACAGCCATGTCCAAAATGTTGCCGCGCGTGATGAATTTCTTAAATTCTTCAAAGAAATTTTTAATACGTCCTTTCATGAATGCTCCTTCGCAACCGATATTGTCGATTTTTTGTCAATACGGTCGCTTTATCGCATTTATTATACTATAAAGAACGTCTTT
>SVHQ01000022.1 GCA_015055785.1 Clostridiales bacterium
TAACGGGCTATACGAATCAAAGGGTAATATACCTCTTTTACCCGTAAACACCTTTCCTGTTGCTCCATCTACCACATGGGCTCTTGCGGCTTTTTGATTTTCCGTATTTACCGCGCCGCCCATCGCGTTTAACGCGGAACGTTCCATCCAATCGGCATATTTTACTTCGTTCGTCATTTGCAACAACTTATAGCAAAGATTCATCCAAGTTACCGTTACGCACGTTTCTTGCATTTCACCTTCATAAGGTTTTGTTTGCGTATTTGCGGAATTGTCAAAAAATTCGCCAAGACAACCGGCACAGCCAATTATCGTAATATCGCTCTCATGTACCATATCCGCAAAATTTTTCGCCGCCGTAAAATACTTTTCTTCGCCCGTTACTTCGTAATATTCTAATAAGCCTTGGAAACAGCTCATCATCTCATACGCCTTCGTATGTGCGAATTGATAAGGATATTTCGTCTTTTGTAAACATTCCTCAATCAAGTTCATATCCGAGCAAAAACCGCCATCTACGATATATTTTGCAAAATCAAAATACTCTTGCTTTTTGGTTAATTTGTACATCTTGACAACTGGTTCGAGAATAGAACAGGAATTTAAGCAACCATAATGGCGGGAAGTGGTAAAAATCGATTTTTTATTCTCTTCTTTGCCTATATGGGCGATTATATAGTCCAAATGCGTCGATAATGCTTTGAGAATTTCCACTTTTAAGGCTTCGTCTTTACAAATCTCGTAAAAATACAAATTACCCAAAAGTACATATTTTCTGCACCACATATCCCAGCCGTCAAATTCTTTATCTTTGGGATAAGAAGAAATTCTACCGTCAGCCTCCTGCACGGAAAGAAGATCTCGTACTGTATTTTCCATACAGTCATATAACTGTTCGTTCCCCGTACATCGATAGGTGAGAACAGCCCCTCGCATCATCTTTCCCCAATATTCACCGCGCCAACCGTTATCAATATCGTTTTGTTCTCGATATTGTTTCACAAATAACGCCCATAAATCTTCGTCTAATAGCTGCGCCTTTTCTACGTAGTCTAACAAATACCCTACGTAGCCGCTCCACTTGCTTTCGGCAATATCCAATCCTTTCATATTTACTCCTTACATTTTACCGTTAAAATTTCATACGGTTTCAGCGTCAATTTCATCACGCCGTTTTCAACAGGCAATTCCCTTTCTTCCTTTTCCATCATATCGCAAAGATAGGCTTTGGATACTTTTTCCACACGCAACTCCGTTTCCGTTTCCACGCCAAAACTTTCATACAGACGCAAAATAATCCCATCGCCGCTTTCGCTCTTTTTGATCGTTTCCAAAATAACGTTTTCTTTTTCTAAACGCGCAAAAGACTTCGATTGCCAACTGCCCGAGCCGTTCGTCTTTATTGCCTTTAACGGATTATTAAACAAATAGGCAAGTTGTATCGTTTTGCTTTCTCTCAATCCACCTTTATGCGGATATAATGCATACGCAAATACATGTCTATCTTTATCTGCATTCTTGTTCGGCTCGGTTGCACATTTTATCAACGATAAGCCCATTACGCCCTCGTGTATATCGTATCCGTATTTACAATCGTTCATAAGTGCCACGCCGTAATCAGGCTGAGAGTAATCCGCATACTTGTGTCCGCAAGTCTCAAACATTGCACGTTCCCAAGGGGTATTGTACAGTGTAGAACGCTCTAAATTGCCAAATTGTATATCAAAAGTCGCCGTATTTGCCGTAATGGCAACGGGGAATTCCGTTCTTAAGAGAATATGCTCCTCTTTCCAATCTGCCGTTGTTTCAAAATAAATTCCTTCTTTATTCTCGTATATGCAAATAAATTGCTCTATTATGGAATTTCTGAATTTTCTTTGCACCTTATATCCGTACTTTCCGCCTTGGGATACAAACTCTGCGTCTACAAGGTCGTTCACGTCGTAATATTGTTCCTTATAATAATCCTGAATTTCCCACGCGTCAAAAACATGCGGCATATCCACGTAAGCACGAAGCCTATTCCCTATTTCGCCTTCCGTCAACACCTCTTTCCCATTCACTTTATCATAAATGGAAATAATTTCATAGTTTTGATTAAAATGAATCCGATAATATTTATTTTCAAGAACATACGGAGTCGCTTCACGATTCTTCGTGGGACAAAGCGTCATTGAAAGCAAGCCTTTCGACGGAATGTTTTCCACGTAATGATATTCCCCGTCAATCTCCACGTAATCGCTTACCGCAAAAGAATGGGGATTGAATACAGCGTATTCCCCCGCAATATCCTTGCAAAGAAATTCTTCCTGCACCCTCGTCATTTCTTCGATTTCCGTAAATGCGTTTATGTATTCCTTTCGAGTTATATCGTATTGCTCTTCTATCGTTGAACCAGGTAAAATATCATGAAATTGATTGACAAGCACTGTTTCCCAAATACGGTTAATTTCCTGTTTGGGATATACCATGTCCGAGTTCAAGCTGTTCCAAGCACATAAAAACTCCAAATTCATTAAGGCAATTTCCACCTTTCGATTTGCGCGCTTTACTTCGCCCATAGAGGTTAACGTACCACGGTGGAACTGCAAATACAACTCCCCTTTCCAAACGTCCAATACCTCGCCCTTAATATTTTCGTTGAGCTTATCAACAAACTCGTTAAGCGTAGCAAATTTCGTTCGAGGACAATTACGAATGCTTTTTTCCATCGTTTGGAAAGATTTGATATGCGCGAGATTAGGGCCGCCGCCCCCATCGCTAAATCCATATACATACAAAAAGTCATCGCTCTTATCTTTCTGTTTAAAGTTTTCATACGCCCCAGTAACAACATCCGGATGTGCAAACGGACCGTAATTGGCACGTGCGTTCGCCTCACCCAAGCTTTGTTCTATAAACTCTTTCCCGAACGTACGGTCGCGAGAAGACAGCTTATCCGTCTTTTTGGTCGTAATAAAATTCGCCGTTACTCTACTGCCGTCAATTCCTTCCCATGCAAATAAGTCGTAAGGAAATTCTTCCGTGTCGTTCCAGCTAATTTTCGACGTTATAAAGTTGTTTAACCCACTCTTTTTTAATATTTGCGGCAAAGCGCCCGAAAAGCCAAAGCTATCGGGAATGTAACAAATTTTACTGTCTACATCAAACTCTTTTTTATAAAATTCTTTCCCGAATAAAATTTGTCGAATAAAGCTTTCACCGCTCACTAAATTACAGTCAGGCTCTACATACGTGCCGCCTTCGACGTTCCAACGACCTTCCGAAACGCGCTTTTTGATTTCTTCAAATAAAGCGGGATTTCCTTCTTTTACATATTTATACAAAACCGCTTGCGGCGCGAAAAACTTATATTCGGGGAATAAACGCATATATTCCAACGCCGTTGCAACCGTTCTTTGCGCCTTTTCTCGCGTTTGAACCGTTGTCCACCAAAACGCAACGTCCAAATGTGAACTGCCGACTGCGTATGCGGTAGGATTAAACCCATCGTATAATGCGGGTAACAATTCATTTTGCAATTTGTCATTCGCCAAACGAATTTGCTCGTAATAGATTTCCGTTTTCGCCAACGTAAAATCAATTCCCCTTAAAATTTCATTCAAACGTTTCAGTGTATAAGCAAACTGCTTACTTTTCACCTCTGTATATTCTAATATATTTAATAAAACAAAGATGGCGTAATACAAATCCAACGACGATTCATCGTATTCGGAAAAGGTAATCCTTGTACAATTATTGGACGAAAACAATAAACTGTTGTACGCATGCAAAAATACGTCCTCACGTTCTCTGCCCATTAGGAAAACCTCACGGTGATTTGCGTCTAAAGCCTGTACCGCTTCCCCGTTTATATACGCAATAAATTGAGGATTGCTTGCATTCCAGTCATTATCAGTCGTACCCGTAGATACGCTAAGAATAGGCAAGCCTTTCCCAAAATCTACCCCGCTGTTTTTTACCCAAAACCAGCAGTGTTGATCGGGTGTACGCCCCCACAATTCATCTTCGCCAAATTTTCTCCAACGCGGATCATTTTCAGACGGTATGCTCTTGATATTCTCCGCATTTTCTATAATATACACCTCGGGTTTCACGTGAATGAGCTGTGAATATTCGTATATTTTTTTATTAAGAAATGTAATTTTATTGAAGATCTTTTTCATAATACACAACGTTCATTTATATTCTTCTAAGATTTTTGCAATTTTTCTTTCCACTCTGATATATATGTTTGCAGATTCTTAGGGGCAAACTCACCAAGAGTATTCATTCCGACATGGTTCGCAATCCGCTCCACAAAATCAACTTTTAGCTTTGCAGTTTCCTTTGGAAGATTGTCTAAATAATTTTTTAATAAAATATATTCACAAGGGATGCGTTCCCCAAGCCTGCGCCATTCGTACTCCGTTAAATTGTCGTAATTCTCAGGAATCGCTGCACCATCGTCCATAATAGAAAGCGCCTCTTCCAACATCGTTTTTGACCAATACAGACCCGAAGACAATATTTCATAATCAGCATATAATCCAGGGATCATTTTACGGTTAAAATTCTTTTCCAAGTACTCTCTATGCCCGTTTAAGTAGTCAAAATATCTCTGCACGCAACCTGTTTTATCGTCGTAATAATGAGAAATAAATTCTTCAATGAGCGAACGTAATTCCCGCTTGCAATCCCACATCATTTCAGCTGCGCAATAGATTTTCAACTCTGTAAAATTCGTAATCGGACAATAATATACGCCCTCTTCAAATACGTATTCCGCGCCGTACGACGCATAGCCTTTGAAATTCATTTCAAACGCGTCCCAACATAAAAATGGAGCAAGAAAATCTACGTAATCGGCATTATACGTCCAAATCATTGTATTTTTCGTAATCGCATGCCAGCCTTCCCATACGTCCAACGTCCTCGAATGATGAGGGCCGCTGTAGCAATCGTCAAAACAAATTGTATTCTTTTCGGAAAAATAACTATCCGAAGAATTTGCTCCATTCGGTGCAATCATAATATATAAATTATCCTCTAATTTCAAATCTTTTGAAAGAGGTTCAAATCCCTTTTCCGTCTTTTTCACGGGAGGGAATAACGTATACATATAGGCAAACGTAGCAAATTTTAATTCTCGTCCTGGTTGATTTTCCGCCACCCATGCGTTGACTTGCTTCACCACGTCGTTCATAAACGTCAAAACGACAGCACTTTCTATATAGTTATATTTTGCACGAAGCGCCTCGCACTTTTCACACATGCAAACGCATTGATTGTCTTCTTGCCCCAACATCACAAATTTTTCTTTGGGCTTTTGTTTAATAATTTCAATTAAATTTTTCGTGAACTCGTTTTTTACTTCGTCATTTGTTAAACATAACGATTTCGCCTCAGACATACCCTCGCGAACCGCTTTCGTAATTTCATTGTCCTCTTCGGATACTTGCGTATTTTTATCGTATTGTCTGTTGAATGCGTTATTACCCCTTCCGTACCATTCAGGATGACTTTCTCTGTATATTTCATCCGACAAGATCTCGTGGAACGTATGCCCCCACATTACCCATCTTTTACCGTACGCCGCACTTAACCTCATACGAAGCATATACGTCAAATTTTGCTGTTCGGAAAATACGGGATATACGCCTACACCGCGAAGAGGAATACTCGGCTCGAATACA
The DNA here is from genome assembly GCA_015055785.1 of Clostridiales bacterium. The sequence continues at coordinate 5,676 of SVHQ01000022.1, forward strand.
AACGAATTAAAGTCCGCCTTAATCGTTTCGCTGTCATAGGAATAATCCTTTTCCGCATACAACTGAAAACCGAACATACGCTTCAACGTTTCATACAACCCGAACAACGTCCCCGTTGCCGTTTTCCCTACGATATAACAAACGTTTCCGTCTAGGCAAACGTCAAATCCGTCGTCACTTCTATGCTCGAACAAAATATATCCCGTTTTTTTACAATACGCCTTAAAAGCATCGGTTTCCCCCAAAGAAATACAGTAAGCATTCTCCTCGGTCGGTAAAGACGTCGCTGTTTTTACGCTCTTTTTCGTGATTTCATGAAGAAAAAACAAGCCTTCTTCCACGGCAAACTTTTCGTCCGTTGCAGGATTTTCAACACTCACAATATAATACTTGTCTATCATTTTCATTCTCCGAAAGGTTTGTTAATTTTTCAAGTCGTCCAATGATACCATTTTTCTTTCTTTTCTACTGATTTCCGCAGCATAGCAAACATAATGCCCGTTGAGGGAATCTTCTATCTTTGTTACCGAAACCGACTCGCTGATTCCGTTGAAATATCTCACGGCGTCTTTCATCAAGAAATAATCTCCGCCGTAATGCCCTGCAACCGAATTATCTCCGTCGCCGCGTTGGTATTCCTTGCTGCAATCGATAACTTCTTCGGTGTATTTCACTTCGTTTTGATCGAAAACCCGCAAAATGATTTTGCTTTCTTCTACGTACCCGACGATTTCGCCGTATTCGCAAATGACGTGAATATGTCTGCCCGCTTTTGAAGTTCCGCCCACCATATTCAAGGTTGCGAGCGCCCCATTTTTAAACTCAACTGATACGCATTGCCTGTCTACAATATCCATATCCGTCTTATACACACACTGTCCGTATGTATCTTTCTTTAAAAATTCCACTTTTTCTTCCAAAGTGATTTCATCTAAAGGCTTATTTAAATCTGCCCAAGTATAGAAAGGAATAAAATCCTTTTCAATTTGGAATTTGTATGCATTAAACATACAATTTCCCTTATTAGGACATTCATAACAATACTGTGTTGCCCCCTCGGGCGCATTTTTTTCTGTAAAAAAACTTTTTGAACCGAAACTGGAAACTGTTTTGGGTTCGCTTATATTATTCAGCCAACAAATCAAATCAGTATCATGGCAACATTTAGCAAGCAACAAACCGCTGCCGCACGCCTTTTCACTGCGCCATTTTCCTCGTACATACGAATTGACAAAATGCCCGTACCATACGTGTTCATTGAGTTGCATATCAATAACCTTTCCGATTTTGCCACTGTCTATTATCTCTTTTATTCTGCGATAGAAAGGAGTATAACGCAATACATGGCAAACGAGTATCTTTACCCCTTGCTCCTTTGCAGTGCGTTCAATATCCAATAATTCGGTTAAATTCCCCGTAATCGGCTTTTCCAATACCAAATTATATCCAGCCTTAATCAGCTTCATCGCTGTTTCATAATGCATTTCGTCCATCGTTGCATTGACTACGAAATCACATGCGACGTTTGCATTGATAAATTCATCCAAGCTTAAAAAACGCATTTCGCGATTTATCGCATATTTATCCCCTGCCTCGTTCATTTTAAATGGGTTTATATCCACAACGGAAACGATTTCTAATTCATTAGGGCAATTCAACGCATAATCACAATAAATTTGTCCTCTGTTTCCTGCGCCAAGCAACGCCGCTTTCAATTTTTTCATACCTTTCTCCTAACAATATAAATCAATCTTATAAAAGCCAGAGGAAAAAGCAAATAAAATATTTCGTATATTCGCTCTTTCCTCCAATCTTCTAATCAATTAGCAACTTGGCTAATTCCTAAATTTTCAATAATTACGACTCTTTAACGCTCCACACCATATTGTCTTTTGCGCCAAGATGTACGTCCGAATTTGCAAATACATATACGATTTCCAAATCCGTAGTAATACCTTCAATAGTGAATACAACCCAAGGTTGACTGTCTGCGCCTTCTTGCATTGCAAGGTTGATATCCTCGCCGCTTTCCGTCTTCACCGTGATGTTGCCTTTATTGCCCTCTTCATCAAACCAAGCGTTTTCCGTTGCATTATAAGCGTAAAGCTTACCGTTGTAGCCAAGCTTAAACGAGGAAGCAAAATAACTTCTCCAAGAACCAAGCGTAACCGTCAACGTATTATATCCGTCTTCATAAGGTACGTAAACGTACTGTTTCGGATAACCACCGTGGGGGGTTGCCGCAAACTGCCATTCGTTTTCCCCACCTTGATTCCACCAGAAAACTTGGCTGCCGTTATACAACGAAACGCCATATTCAAGCGTTCCTGCTTTCGGTCCAGTGGGCGCAGGAGCCGTTGCTGAGAATTTTACGCCCGAGAAGGTGAAATATGCGTCAGCGCCCGTAGGAACCCAATCGCCGCCGTTCGTGAACGCAAAAATTAAATAAGGATGTTCGGAAATAAGAAGTGCATTCAATTTTTCAAGGTTAAACGTTACCGTCGTGCCATTGGGAATATAAGACAAAGGTTCCCAATCCAAAACAAAGTCCATTGTTTCAGCCCAGTCATACATATAAATATGCGTAGGAGCCGTCGCGCCTTCATCGGCAGAGAGACCGATTGTAAACGTGAGGTATTTCATATCAAGATTCAACCAAGCTTCCACTGCAGTTTTGCTCAAACCAAAAGCAGAGAAAGTATTACCGCCTTCGGGATTTACTGCACCGCCTACCGTTACCGTGTTTTCCGTGCTTGTAACCGATTTAACGCTGCCGCGAGGTACGTTTACATAGCTATCTGCCGAAGCCAAAATTTCAAATGCTTTTTCTTCTGCCGTAGGTTCTTCGGGAATTACGGGATCGGATACTTCTTCAAAGCTCCAAACAATATTCTTTACAAAAAGCGTAACAATGGGACCCCATGCTGGATGACCATTTGAATTTTCGTTCATCGAAATGATTTCTACGTTACTGCTACTGCCAATGCCAGTAATTACAAACGTAACCCAAGGCCAGCCGCCTGCAGGCATCGTATTAAGGGAAGAAATATCCATTACATCGCCGTTTTCATCATACATAGCAATATTTGTATTGATTACTTCGCCATTATACCAACCCCATACGTCGCCTACTTTCTTGTATTCGTAGTCTATTGCGTCCACTCTCAATTTGAAGACTCCTGCAAAACCAGGTTCAGCCCAGTCGCCTTTCATTTTAAACGTCAACGCATTGTAACCTGCTTTGTACTCTACGATTGCTCTCGCTTCCTGCGTGGACGAAATCCAATATTGTCCCCAACCTTTGTCGTCAAAGCCTACAGCCCAGCCGCCGCCATTAACAAGCGTCTCACCTATTGCCGTAGCAGGAGCTGTTTCCGAGAATTCAATATTCGAGAACGTCAAATATCCATCCGCGCCCGTTGCTTCCCATTTGCCGTTGATTGTGAAAGCAAAAATCAAATGGGGATGTTCCGTTTCAGCATCAAGTGCAGTCTTTAATGTTTCAAGAGCAAGCGTTACAACTCTATTACTCGCTACATAGCTGTAATCTGCGATCAAAAATGCTCTTTTTTCCGTATATTCAAAGATATACAAATGTGTAGGAACGGTTGCACCTTCATCTGCCGAAAATTCAACCGTGAACGTGAAAAATTTATAACCGAGCGCCAACCAAGCCTCAACGGCATCCTTTTTTAACCCAAACGCAGAGAACGCGTTACCATTTGCCGTATTCACCGTTCCGCCTACCGTTACGGTGTTTTCCGTGCTTGTAACCGACTTAAAGTTGCCGAGATATACGTCTGCATAGCTATCTTCCGATGCTAATACGTTAAACGCCTTTTCTTCAGCCGTAAGCTCGGGTTCTTCGGGCACATATTCAATCGTTAAATCTTCAAGCGTGGTCTCGTTTTGATTTACATCAAAATACATATCGCATACATCGCAGAAGTAATGTGCTGCCGTACCTGCAGCCGTTTCCGTTGCAGGAATTTCAGGAATTAAATTACCGTAAGTATGTGCCGCCAATTCGCCTTCCGTTTCGCCGCAAAGAGAACAGGTCTTCAACGTAGCGCACGTTGCATCCGTCCAGTTATGTTCACATTCAACGGGTGCCTCAGGAGTAGGTACAGTTGTCGAGAAAATAATATTAGAGAAAGTCAAATATGCGTCTGCACCAGTCGCAACCCAATCACCGTTGATCGTAAATGCAAAAATCAAATAAGGATGTTCCGCTTGAGCGTCAAGTGCAACTTTTAATTTTTGAAGATCAAATGTTACAACACCATTATTCGGAATATAGTCTGCTTCCGCGATAAGGTACTCTCTTGCTTCTTCCCATTCATAGATATACAAATTCGTAGGAACTGTTGCGCCTTCGTCTGCAGAAAGACCTACTGTAAACGTGAAGTACTTAAAGCCGAGCCATAACCAAGTATCAACCGCCTTTTTGCTTAAACCAAAAGCGGAGAAAGTATTGCCGTTTTCAGGATTTACTGCACCGCCTACCGTTACAGTGTTTTCCGTGCTCGTAACTGACTTAACGCTTCCGCGAGGTACGTTTACGTAGCTATCTTGCGAAGCCAACACGTCAAAAGCAGCAGCTTCGGGATCTTCGGGTCTTACTTTTGCGCCGCTCCAAATAATATCTTTTGCCCCAAAGTGTGCGCCGTCGCTATGCGTTGCCAAATTTGCATGAATAATTTCAACGTTTGTCGTAATATCTTCAATCGTGAACACTACCCAATTATAAACGGTTTCGCCGTCAACATCTTGCTTGGTAACGAACGTTCCCAAATTCACGTCTTCGCCGTTTTCCGTCTTCATGGTGATGTTGCCTTTTTCGTTGTTTTCATCATACCAGCTGTTGTCTGCTGCGTTATACGTATACACCTTACCATTAAAGCCAAGTTGGAATCTATCCGCAATCGTATCTCTCTTCGAATGAAGCGCAAACGACAACGTCGTATAGTTGCCATCGTAAGGAATATACACATATTGTTTCGGATAACCGCCATGGATTTTCGCTGCAAATTCGTAAACGCCATTCGTACAGCTGAAAATCTTGTTACCATCCCAAACCGAAATACCGTATTCAATCGTACCAACTTTCGTTTCGGTAGGATCGTCGGGAATAACGGGGATATCGGGATTAACAGGCGTAGCGTCCGTTAAATCGTTCCCTACCCAATAGGTTTCTGCCGTAACGCCTAATGCCTCTACAACCGTAGGAGCAATATCCAAAATAGAAACGCCGTTCAAAACGCCTACTTCAATGCCTTCCCCGTACATAAAGAAAGGAATCGTCATATCGTTTGCGTGTTGCGAACCGTGATTATTCGCACCATTAGAGCCGCCGCCACCGTGGTCAGACGTAATAATTACTACATATTCTTCAGAAAGTGCGTCCAATACTCTTTGCAAGTTATTGAAAACGTGTTCAATACCCCACTCATATTTTTCAGACATCCAGTTATACGTATGCCCCATTTCATCCGTCAATGCGTAATACAAGAAGGTGAAATCCGTAGGTGTTTCTTCTACGTGTTTAATCACTGCATTGGTCAACGCTACGGTAGATTCTTCAAACCATTCTTTGCCGCTTGTACCAGGGTCACCGTTAATGTACGTTTTGCTAACGGAGTCTACAGTGGTGAGCGTTTCAAGTTTCTTCCAATCGTAGAACATAGCGCTGGTTCTTCCCGCCGCAGCTAAAGTTTCCGTGATGCCGTTCCCCAAATTGGGATCTTTTATGCAATCGTTATTGATTACACCATGTACAGTAGCATCAACGCCGTAGAACATACTGGTATGTGCAGGCAACGTTACCGACGGGTTAATCGTCATTGCGTTTAACGAGTAGCTGGAAATTTCTTGCAAGCCTTGTACAAATTCACTTTCAGCGATTGCATCGGGACGCAAACCGTCAATCGAAACCAACAAAACTTTTTTGCCGTTGCCTTCAACAGGAGGGTCAACTTGCGTGTCATCGCCCGTCCAACGAATATCTTTTACAAGTGCATGGAACGCTTTCCAAACACTGTCTGCGGTGGCTACGCAATTGTTAAAGTCGATTACGAGTTCCACTTTCGTTTGAACGCCGGAAATTTTGAACGTCGTCCAAGGCCATTTTGCTTTATATCTTAACGTACCGAAGTTCACTGCCGCGCCCTTTTCATCGGTCATCGTGATTTCGCCTTGTTCACCGTTTTCGTCAAACCAAGCGTTTTCCTCTGCATTGTAAGAGTACGTCTTATTGTTGTAAGCAAGCTTAAACGCTTTTTGAATTGGATGCTGTGCCGCGTCCGATTTAATTGCAAAAGACAACGTATCCTTTCCATCCAAGTAAGGTACGGTTACATACTGTTTGGGATAAGCACCGTGCTCGCAAGCTGCCAAGCGATACCAGCCTTCCATACCGTCCGCATCCGTAAAGAAACAGGGGTTACCATGATAAATAACCGCACCATATTCCAAGGTGCCAACCGTGCCAACAAGCACAGGAGCATCAGGGTCCACAGGATCATCAGGGTCCACAGGATCGTCAGGATCATCAGGATCATCAGGTTCTTCTATGGAACTATCATAAGTAGAGTCGCTTTCACTTGAACTGGGGAATTCAAATAACGAACATGCAGAACAAGCAAACATCAACATTAAAGCACTTAACCATGCAACAAGTTTTTTTATCTTCATTCTCTTGTCTCCTTAATTTTCATTTTCGTAGTTTGCTATAAAGTTACTGATAAAATTTTATTAGATTATCTTTATTCCAAAGCTTACCTCCTATTTTTTAATTTTTATATTCTTTTTTATATTCTTTTTTATACGCCCCAAGCACGCCATACAACATCGATGCCTTCCATTTCCGATTTCCTCGTAAATCTCAACGACGTTGCATCTTCCTTAAATTCCAACTTCATATTCGTTGAACCGCCGTGCAATTTAATTTGCGCATATCTCACGGCTATACTTTCCGCATTGATTCGTTTACACAGGTTCTTGTATCGGTTGGGTTTCGTTGTTTCCAAGTCCGCAATGCTTTCGTAGGCGTCTTCAATATAGCCCATCCACTCTTCCAACTTGTCCGCTGGCCACTCCGACGCTGTATCTCTGTTATACAATCGGCTACCGCCGAAAAATCCAGCGCTATATCCATTTTGTATTAAACCTGCCGACCAAGCCCTAAAACTGTCATAATACGCTTTCATGGGTTCTGCCGCCACATTGAACCATGCGTCAAAGAAACGCTGTGTAAACGCTTCTACGTCCATATCTACGTCCCACATCAATTTGTAATTAAGAGCCGCTTTCAGTGCGTCAAATCCCGTATAGTTGGAACCAGAATAAAGCTGCCCTTGATTAAACACATACTCCGCTCCCAAGCTCTTTACATATTGGTAAAAATCTTGTAACGTTCCAAACGTATCATACCAAAGCATATATTCCGCAAAATTCGTATCATAACTCCATACGTATAATTTTTTCGAAAGTTCCGCCCAAGCGCTTAATTTTTGCTTATGGACTGAATTTACGGGATCATTGATACTACGCAGATAATCTGCTGAGGGTAACGCCATCCATACGTATAAATTGTCCGCCATCACCATATTTGAAGGCGCTTGTTCCGTTGCATTATAAGCAAAAAAGATAACCGATACTTTTCTGCCTGGATACCTCGCGTCTACCCACTCTTGTAAATCTTGTGCAATCGGGTTCAAAAATTGAATTACCGTCGCGGCGTTTGCGCCGCCCTTTGCATTTATGACGGAAAGACAAGCAGCACAATTACACCAATGAGAATTATCTTGTTGCGTGAAACTGATTACGTTATTGTCATAGTAGCCTTGCTCAAAATAATATTCCACCTGAGCTTTAAACTTTTCCAACACAATTTCTCGCATCGTGGCAAGCTCGCTTGCATTGCCTCGCGCCGTATAGCATAACTGGTCGCCATAGGTAGAATACCAACCGGCATGCCCCGCCAAATAGTCTTCCTTAGGAAGCCAATCGAACGTATTATGCAATGGATTGCCCGGATGGATAAAGGGATCGTGGATACCTTCCGTTCTGGTGCGCATATCTCCTAAGCCCCAACCATCGGTACGAGTGGCAAAATCAGGGGCATCACTATAATCGAAATCAGGCATATACAAATTTTTTACGCCTTTATTCAAGCTATATACGTTGTTCAAGTAATATTCGTATCCTAACGTTTGAGTTAAAAATTCGTATGCACCATATAACACACCTGCGTCTTCACCCAAAATGAATACGTTGGAATCCACCGTTTTAAGAGTAAATCCATCGTGCGGAATTTTCTTTACGTTTACGCCGCTTTCATTGGTAAATTCCGTATTGCCCAAAATAATCAATTTTGCGTTTGCTGAGTAAGTAACTTCCGATTCGTAAACGGTTTCCAACGTAATAGAAGTTGCTTCTTTAAATAATTCTTCTATTTCCCACACCCCGTTTTCTTCGTTGAACGTAGCCTCGTCTTTTAACACCAATTTATATTGGCTTGTTCCGTTATCCACCAATTTATAATCGGTATATTCGGTATTGTCGCCCGCAGATGAATTACTTGATTGTTGGTTGTTCCCATTGTTTCCGCCACCGATCGATGGGAAAATCGTACAAGCGTTCATACTACATAATGTAAAAATAGATAAAATTAAACTTACTAATTTTTTCATTCTTTATACTCCCCAAGAATTCCACAAAACATCTATTTCGTACCATTCGCTCCAACGAGTAAAGCCAAGTTTTGATGCGTCTTCTTTAAAGGACTGTAGCATTTCCCATAATTCATCTTGGCTATACGATTCCGAATGAATTGCAATCAATGCATACCGTATCGCAATACTTTCCGCATTGATTCGTTTAGACAAATTATTGTAACGATTGGGTTTCGTCGTTTTCAAGCTTTCAATGCTTTCATACGCATCTTCGATATATCCCTGCCATTCCGTCAATTTTTCAAGCGGATAGTGCCGACTCGTATTCTCATCGAAATAGATACCGCCATCATAATCTTGCTCAGTCTTTATCTTTCCCAACCAATTTATAAAGCTGTCGTAATACGCGCGCATATCCTGTGCCGCCTCTCCAAACCACGTTTTAAAGAATCTATCCGTAAATCCTTTTACGTCCGTATCTGCATCCCACATCAGTTGATAATTCAATGCGACCTTCAGTGAATCGAACGCAGTGCGATTTGAATTCGAATAAATTTGCCCTTGATTGAACATATACTTCACATTAAACTCGTTCAGGTATTTGTAAAGGTCAGGCAATGCGTTAAACGAATCGTACCACATCAAATAATTATTAAAATTCGTGTCATA
>SVHQ01000233.1 GCA_015055785.1 Clostridiales bacterium
CGACAGTAAAGCGAATAAGTACGGCGGCGCGACGGTGATTACGACGACGCTTTCGGCGGACGTATTGAACGGCACGGCAGGGCTTGTTATCGACTTCCAGTTCGACGCATGGTCGCAGGCGGAAATCACGGAAATGCACGCAAGTACCAGCGTGAAGTTGATAAGCTAAGATGATTTTTGGAAAATAAATCATAAAAAAGGGCGGTATCGCTTTGTGGAAACAAAGCTGATACCGCCTTTTCCGATTTTCAGGACGAAAAAGCGTATAAAAAAACGGCGTTCCGATTGGAACACCGTTTTGCATACAAGAAATTACAGTTGTTTTTTTCGGAACGCCAACGGCGTACACGAATATTTTGCTTTGAATATCTTATTAAAATAAGAAACAGAGGAGAAACCGATATCCGTACAAATGGACAATACCGAATCATTGGTATACGTCAATGAATGCGCGGCGAGGGTGAGGCGTTGGTCGTTGAGATAGTCAGTTAAGGTCATATTCATATATCGCTTAAATGACCGACAAATATATTCTTTGCTGTAATAAAAGGGGGATAAAATTTCATTTAATCCAATCTTAATTAAAGCTGGCGTATTCAGGCGCAACAAAAGTTCTTGAAACCACGTGGGGTAAGAAAGCGACTCCGAATGCTGGTTTAATAATAGCTTTGTCATTAACTCTGCGCCGATGGCGCGCGCCGAAGCTAAAATTAAGTTGGGGCGAGAGAGCGGAAGTGCGGAAATTTCCGTAAGGGCTTCTTCAAAATGATTGAGTTCTTTAATGGTTAAAGTAATACGTTTTTTGTATTTGTCGTTGATAAAATTTTCATACAAATTGGGGTCAATAAAAGAGCAAACTTCTTCAAAGAAGTTCTTTTGGAAAATAATATCACGGTGACTGGACGTGTTGCCTTTTTTTCGTCCGAAAGAATGACTATCATCGGGTTTTAAGAAATACATATCTCCCGTTGTAAGCGTTTCTGTAACCCCATTCAACGTGTGCGTTATACTCCCATTTCGAATATAAAACACCTCAAAAAAAGTATGGTCGTGTAAAAAATGGTCGGTTGAGTCTGTGATTTTGGAGGCAAACGGAATTTGTTGTGACGTCCATAAATCAAGTAAATGCAAGTTTTTCATCATCTTCTCCTATCTTCCTTGATTATAGCATGGGTAAAATTATAAGTCAATAATGGAGAGAATAACATGTCAATATAGAGCAATTTTTTATCAACAAAGCGGTAGAAAAAGCGATGGGGTGAATGTTATAATGAGAACGTATTAAAATGGATTATGCGCCTATATGTAAAAAACGCGCGCGAAATGTTGTTGAAAAGACAGTAAAAAGCGTAATGAGATATGAATAAATGATACGAGAACAACTTGATTATGAACAATACAATATAGACAGGATTGCTTTACAAAAAGCAAAGTGGATTTCGCACCCTTGTGCGCGTGAAAATACGTTGGTTTTTGAAAAACAGTTTTCAAGCGAAAAAGCCGTATCGGCACGGCTTATGGTATGCGGACTTGGCTTTTTTGAGGCTTATGTCAACGGAAAGCGCATTGACGAGCGGTATTTTTTACCTGCGTTTACCGATTATGAAAAAAGAGATGTATATAAAAACCGAGAGTTGCTGATAGGATGCCACCAAAGAACGTTTGCGTACAGCTATGATGTGACGGAATTTTTACAAAGGGAAAATACATTACGGATATTGGTTGGAAACGGATATTATCATAACGTAGATCGCCCTGAAGAACCTTACGTATCTTACGGCGATAAAAAGTTATTGTTTGCTTTGCGTTTGTGCTATGCGGATCGCGAGGAGCTTCTCATTAGCGACGAAAGTGTTTCTGTGAAATATTTGCCCGAAGTATCTGGTTTATACGAAGGCGAATATATAGATTTTTCCGCAATGGAAGACCCGTTTACTTTTGCGACGCTTGTGCCTGCGCTCAAAGGGGAATTGCAACTCGTAGATGCAAAATATGCCTTGGGTGACGTTGTGGGACAGACGCTGTATCCCATCTCCGTAAAACCGTTAGGAAAAGGTCTTTTATATGATTTTGGCATCAACCATTCAGGCGGTATCGTTTGTTCCATAAAGGGTACACGAGGACGTAAGGTCGTTATTAAATTTGCGGAAGTTCTTTATGAAAATGGAGAGCCAAATTATGAAACGAGCCGTTGGTGTGCGTATGACGAAAAGGGGGCGCTGACGCATCTCATCGATCAGGTAGGCGAATACGTATTAAGCGGAGAAGAAGATTTTATTCAACCGAGATTTCGATGGAATTGCTACCGTTACGCTTACATAGAAGACGCTACGGATTTAGAAATTCAAGATATGCGCTCGTATTTTATCTACATGGACGTGGAAAATGGCAGCGGCTTTACTTGCGATAATGCACTTTTTAATGAAATATACGATAAAACACACCGCACGTTGCTTTGCAATTTACATGCAGGGGTAATGACGGATTGTCCGCACCGTGAAAAAAGACCTTATACAGGGGACGGTGGAATCATCGCGGAAACGGCGTTGTATGATTTTGGGAGCATCCCCTTTTTGACGAAGTGGTTAGACGACATCCTCGGCGCACAGACGGAGGACGGTTTTATTCCTTATACAGTACCGTATAGTAGCGGGGGAGGGGGATATGCTTGGAGTAATGTC
>SVHQ01000023.1 GCA_015055785.1 Clostridiales bacterium
TGCCGTTTCCAAACCAAGAGCTTTCTTGATAAGAACGGGAGCGGGGGGCGTCTTCAAAATGAACGTGAAGGAACGATCTTGATAAATCGTTACAACAACGGGGATAATGAGACCGGGTTTGTCTGCTGTCTTAGCATTGAATTCCTTCGTAAAGCCAGGCAAGTTAATACCGAAGGGACCAAGCGTGGAACCTACGGGAGGAGCCGGAGTTGCTTTACCAGCGGGAAGTTGCAATTTTACGACTGCTGTAATCTTCTTAGCCATAAATATATTTCTCCTTAGTGGTTTTGACAAGACGCCCTCAAAAATTTGACGTCTCTCCCACTTTTTTAACGTGTTTAAAAATTGTCAATGCAATCCTTTCAAAACGGCGATATGCTCGCCTAAAAAGCGATTATTCTTGCGTTTCGCTTGCTTCGGGCAAAGGTGCATCCACCTTTTTAATCTGGATATATTCCACTTCTACTTCGGTGTTTCTGCCGAACATGCTCGTGGCGATCTTTGCCTTTTGCGCCGTAGCGTTGAGTTCTTTAATCGTCCCAAAGAAGCCCTTCAAAGGACCGTCTTCAATGGATACCGTATCACCAACTGCAAAGATTTCGTTCGAAACAAATTCTTCAAGGCGCATTTTACGAATTTCTTCCTCTTTCATGGGGATAGGACGACCTTGAGGGCCGCAGAAACCCGTTACGCCGCGCGTACTCGTGACGTAATACCAAATCTGATTGGTGTAAATCATCTTAATGAATACGTAGCAAGGGAGCAATTTTCTCTCCACGATCTTGCGTTTCCCGTTCTTTTCTTCGATGACCTGTTCCATCGGGATTTTTAAATCAACAATATAATCGCCCAGATTGTTATTTTCAATCAACTTTTCCAAGCTGTCTTTTACCATCGCTTCATACCCAGAATAGGTGTGAAGGATATACCACTTGGGCTCTTCGTTCATCGGCATATACGTCCCTCCGATTACGAACCCGAGATAAGGTTTAACAGGAACGTCAACAACTGATCAACGCCCGTTACGACAATAAGGAAAACAGCAACGATAACGAGAACGACACCCGTCGTTTTCAATACCGTCGTGAAAGAGGGCCAAGTAACTCTCTTCAATTCAGAAAAAGTTTCCTTGCACTTAGCGCCTACGCGACGAAACCAATTGGGTTTCTTGTTGTTTGCTTTTGCGTTTGCCATTTGTTACCTCATAAACGCCGTTATTTCACCACGCGAAAAGAACGCGGGTAAAACACGCGCACTATTTCAATTATTTAGACTCTTTGTGTTCCGTATGCTTCTTGCAGAAAGGGCAATACTTGGAAAGTACAAGTCTGTCAGGATCGTTCTTTTTGTTCTTAATGCTGTCGTAATTTCTACGCTTGCATTCGGTGCATTCAAACGTAATTTTAGCTCTAGCGGTCTTAACTGCCATAATAAAACTCCATACAAAAAATTACACCCCTCTTTGGGTGCGTGCATAAAGTTTACCACACTTTAGAGGGGTTGTCAATCTTTTTTGAAAGCTTTTTCAAACTTTTTTTATTTTTTATCAAATATTTTTTCAAGAGAGTTTTTCAACACCTTCTCCGTCATATTTACGCCTATATTATATATTGTATAGAAAAATATGTCAAATAAATATCGAACTTTATTCACATAAAAATAAAAGCGATGAGCAAAACCCACCGCTTTCAACGAACCTTTATTTATTAAAATTAGCAAATTTGCTTTTTATTTTATTACACAAAGAAAATAACCAATAATATCGCACCGCCTATCGCTAATAACAAAGCAATCAAAGCTTCTTGTATAGCCTTAAATATATTAAAATCTTCTCCCTTTTTTCCGAATAAGTCCAAAAAATAATCCTTTTTATAATCTATAGAAAATACTTTTATTCCCAAAAATATAAGTAAAGCACTTGCGGCAATTAACGAAAAGAGAGATTTAGGAGCCGTATAAATCCATGCGCCTACGCCAATTAATATTGTAGCCACACGAACCCCAAAACCAAGTCGTTTTGCTTGTTTTGCCTTATCTGCAACCTTTTGCGAAACTAAATAATGATAATATCCATATCCGTTATGCATATTTACAATAAACTCATAATTCGTTCCGTTATACTCAAAACCAATCACTGCTATTGGCACCAATACAGCTGTTGCATTCCAACTATTTAAACATAATTCAGCATCCGCCGATGGACTTTTTCTTCTTGCGTATGATTTAATATCATAAGAAAGTTGTCCACTTGTGTATACACAAGAATCGTTATAAATATCCCCATCCAAATCATCTACATGGGACAGCTTATAAAAGCGTTCATCATTTCTTCCTACAAATTTTACAGGTTTGCAGCTCTCATAAATACTTTTATAAAAATATTCGGAAAACGTATTCTTTTCTGTATTATGCGTTGTCGTAATTTGGTCGTATGTTTCCGTGGTAACATCCCATGTGTAGGTTACTGTTGCTTGGACGTAATAATCAGGGAAATAATATTTTTTGAATTTTAGTTTATCGTTGGAAGTTGATAAAAGTTTATTTAAAAAGTTTTGGTCTATTCCCTTGATTTCTCGTAAATGATTTTTGGCAATATTGCAACATTCATCTCTGTTATAATTGCCTTTTGCTTCCACTAATTTATCACACCAATCAAATTGCGTATTACAATTTTCCACCGCCATGGTTCACCTCTTTTGTGTAAAATTATTTATGAAACCGTTTTCCCTTCGCTTTCTACATTTTTGCTCTTTTTTTCTTTGACCATTTTAACAATAAATACTACAATATCAATGATTGCCAATATCATTTTAAAAGCCAAATAAAATACGCCAATAAGCAAACAAAATATCGTAGTAATTACAAGCGAGACTAACGCAGTACGGAACGGATGATTTTGCACGGTAACAGCAGAAGAAGAAACACTCACCTCATAATCTCTAGAACCTCTTCTTGCACCATCTCTCATGCTATTAAACATCGTTTTTAAATGGAAACCGATAACAGGAATGGAACAAAAAAATCCACCCACCAACCAAAAACCAAATGTTTTTTGCTGGAAAAATACATACAGTCCTCCAAACATCATTATCGCTGCAAAAATCAACCATACGCATTTCCAAACAAACCCTGCGATGGTCTGAATCCCTTCTCTCTTTTTTGCCATAAGAAACCTCCATAATATTATTTTTTTAGCAAAATATGCTAATTTTATTTTATTATACATATTTATTTTGCTATTGTCAATTATATTTTAGCTTTTTTTGCTATTTTTTGTATGATTAGCACGAATTGAGGGGGAATAAAATTATGTATCGAATTCATGAACTAAGGTTAGCTGCGGGATTAACGCAAAGAGAATTGGCTGAAAAAATCGGCGTAAAAAACTATACTGTTGCAAATTGGGAACAAAACCGCACAGAGCCCAGTATAAAAGATTTAATTGATTTAGCCAACTATTTCGAATGTAGCGTTGATTATTTAATCGGCAGAGAAAATGATTTCGGACAAGTAATTGTTTTTAAAAATGGAGAAAAAGAATATGCCGACCTGCTTTGTTTATATAATAGCTTGTCTGAAGAAAGAAAAAAAATAATACAATTACTTTTACATGATTTAAAAGCTCTCACCGATATAGAAACAAAATAAAATTAAGCCTACTAGATAATTTCTGGTAGGCTTAATTTTTAGATAACTACTTTTCGCATAAATTAAAAATAATAAAAATTGCTAATTATACTTGACAGTAGTAAAAATTACATGTATAATTTAATTATATTAGCAGTTATTGCTATTTTTTAGGAGGTAATACATATGAAAAGGAAACCGATTTTAAAAGCACTCGCTTCAGCGTTACTCACAATTTCAACAATTATGAGTGGATGTACTTTCAATCCTGATGATTTTAATAAAGTAATGGATAACTATTTTAAGAATTACAAAGCGATGTCGAAAGTGGAAACAGGCAGCTATGAAAAATTTAAGGATATCAACGTTGACTCATCCTATCTTGGTTATGGATATAATGTTATCGATGACCCCTATATAGATAAAAATTGCATCAATTTAAGCGCGCCTATTATCGATATGAGTAAAATTGATAACGTTAATCTGCGTATGATTAAAGAAAATCAAGCATACGTACAAGATTATCAAAGCGCAACTATGGAAGATTTTTATAAAAATTTTGCAACAAATATTAATGCGTATGGAAAAACAGGTAAAATGTTTGCCGGTGGATTAAAGTTAGACTTTGCCACCAGCACCTCCGAAAAAAAATACTACCAATTTTACAAACACGTTTATGAAATTCGTTCATTTAATATTTATATCACAAATTCTATTGAATCCATCAAAGAGATATTATCCGAACCTTTCAAAAAAGACCTACAGCAAATGGCTCCCAATGATTTGTTTAATAAATATGGTACACATATGATAAAAGAAGCTGTCATGGGAGGAAAAATAGAAATCAATTCCACCTATTCTTCCGAAACAGTAAGCTCCTCTACAAGCGTTGACGCTGCAGTTAATGCGCATATAAAATTCTTAAAAGGTAAATCCTTTAATGTAGAAGCTGGCGTAAAATATGAAAATGCTTTAACACAGCAACAAATAACAGAAAAAACCGAAATAAAACAATATGGTGGAGCTTTAGTTGATTTACATACCCGTGAATCATTGGCGGAAAATTACGCAAAATGGGTGGAATCTTTCGACAATAAATTAGAATATTCCGCTCTCTGCGGTATCGTAGGTGAACATTCCCTTGTCCCGCTTTGGGAATTATTACCCGAAGGCAACGAAGCAAGAGCCGCAGAATTGGAAAATACTTTCATTGAATTAAGTGAAAATGTCTATGATGAACTGTGTTCCAACTTCCCTTTCTCCGGAGATGTTTTCTTTGAAGATTACTATACGGGAAATACCATAACCGTAGACAAAAACAATCCTTACATTCATTTTACAAACGAAATACCCAATATCCAGCGATATTACGAGAAGGGTTATAACAAAATGGAAATTTATTTCAGTTTCTACACCAAAGGTACTTGGACATTATTCGGTGGCAATGTTAATATTCAAGGCTATCTCTGTCCCAACGAAAATACAAGCAATAACATCTTCTACTTTGATCGAGCCTCTGACACAGATGGAAAAACAATCGAATACACAGTTATCACCGACTTAGTTTGGTTTAAGGATAGTAAAAAAATATATCTCATCTTCCGCAATGGAAATAAAACCGAGTCAGTTGACATCAACAAAATAACATTTAAGGTAAGAATTTATAAGGAATAAGAATTATACATACGCCCTTAAAGCAATAAACCAGCAAGCGAAAACTTTCGCTTGCTGGTTTAACTTTTTATATCCTTTATTTACTTATATTCTTCTGCTAATTTTTTAAATAACGGCAAAGCGCGCTCGATTTGCTCTGTCTGTACACAGTAAGCCACGCGCACCCAGCCTTGCGCACCAAAATCTGCTCCGTTGACAAATAACAGTTCGTATTTTTTCGCTCTCTCACAGAACGCCGCAACGTCCTCCTCTAAAGCTTTAACAAACAAATAAAACGCTCCGTCGGGATATACACAAGTATAACCGTATTCCGTCAAGGCATTATATAACAAATCACGGTTGCGTTTATATACGCTCAAATCCGCGGTCAAGCCGTCGCATTCCGCCGCCACGCGCTGAAAAAGTGCAGGCGCGCATACAAAACCCAAAGCTCTGCCCGCGCCGCAAACCGCCGCATATACTTCCTTTCTTGCCGTCATGTACGGGCTTACCGCCACGTATCCAATACGTTCCCCTGGCATGGATAAGGATTTGGAATAGGAATAGCAAACAATCGTGTCCTTATAATACTTCATGGGACAAGGCACCACTGTTTCTTTATCATACACAAGTTCTCTATACGGCTCGTCGGAAATGAGATAGACGGGTCTGCCGTATTCCGCCGATTTTTCTTCCAAAATCGCCGCCAATTTTTGCATGGTTTCCACGCCGTATACCGCTCCCGAGGGATTGTTAGGAGAATTGATAAGCAAACCCCTCACGCGCGGATTTATCGCCTTTTTCAAAGCCTCGAAATCAGGCTGCATTTTTTCGTCGGAAGGCAGCACGACAAGCTTACAGCCCGCGCTCTTCACAAACACACCGTATTCAGGAAAATACGGCGCGAAAACGATAAACTCATCGCCAGCATTCGCCAAGGCGTTAAAGGTGATTGTCAAGGACGCCGCCGCACCGCAGGTCATATACAAATCGTCGCCCGTCAAAGGTACGTCGAAGCGCCGTTGATAGTTCGCCGCGATTTTATCACGCACACCCTTATCCCCTTGCGCTGACGTGTAACCGTGCAGTGCCACCGACGGCATTTCCTGCACTATACGCACAATCGCTTCATTCACTTCCTTAGGTGCAGGAACGGACGGATTTCCGATGGAAAAATCGAACACTTTCTCCGCACCAATCTCCGCCGAACGCTTTTTGGCATATTCAAAAATTTCTCTTATCGTCGAGCGTTTGCTGCCCAAACGGTACATTTCCTGATTATACATATTCAAAACCTCTTTCTTCTCTCTTTACAGCGCAATCGCCGTCTTTTATTCAAAAAAATACCTATTTAAAGTTCAGGGAAAATCTCTTTCGAAGACGCATAAACGGCTGCCGACTTCGCATTTTCCATATCCTTTTGCATTTTCAGTTCCGCATAGAAATTCGCGCGCGCCAGTTCATGATAGGGCGTAACGAACAACGTGCCAACGCCAAAGCACAACGCACCCAAAAAATACCAACCGATAAAGCTTAAATCCAAGCAAAAAAGCTGCCATTTATGCCCTCGCATCAATTTCTCGCTTTCAGCAAGACAACCTCTTGCGTCCAATTCAGGATGATCCCCTGCGACGTAAAAAGAAAGTGCGTATGCGTAGGTTTTTATAAGCCCTGGAACGATAAACAGCAACGTCCATAAAGCAATAAATAAATTTTGCAATAAATACAGCACGAGCGATTGGGAAAAACGATGGGAAAAACCACGGAAAATATGCTCTATTTTCCACTCCATACCCCTCGCACACGAAAGCGTTACGTTTTGCAAACCGTACAATAAAGGTCCGCCGACGATAAGCACCGCCGCGCCGTAAGTAGCGGAAGAAGCCATGCTGATAATCGCCGAAACAATCATACACGCCACCAGCATCATCAGCCAAGCATTGGAAAAAATATGATTTCCCAATTGAAAACGGGCTCTTTCCCGCAAAGTAGAATTATCGACCATCGTCAACCTCCATAGCCTTTCTCGTTTCCCGATTGGCTTGTATTATTATAGCATATCCTATTCCGTTTGTAAATATTTTTTCTTATATTTATCAAAAAACAAAAATGCCTGCGCTATCGCTTGGATAAAATTTATTTTTTCAAGGAAAAATTTTTTTATATAGAATTGTTGAAATTTCCGTCGAAATATGTTACAATGTAAGAACAATGTTAAAACACTTGACTATGTCACAAAGACGGTTGATGGATAATTCATGACAATTTTATGCGAACGCGCATCCCCTTGCGTCCCATAAAATAGCGTTATGCAGAAAATTTATTAGAAATCATCCAGATGCTGTGACGGCGTCAAATTATGAACCCCTTGGAGAAAAAAAATGAAAAAACAACCTAAAAGATTCGACATGTACCGTCAGCCGAATAAGCCGAAATGGTATTTGAAGTTGGTGGAGTACCTTATCGTACCCCCGTACATGTTCTTTAGCAACGCACACGTAAAGACAGACCCTGAAGTGAAGAAAATCAAAGGTCCTTACCTCATTTTATCCACGCACGCGTCGTTTATCGATTTCCCTATGGTGGTGGCAGGTATGTGGCCGCGCACGACGGGTTGGGTTATGTCGGTGGAAGAATTCCGCAGAGGCGATTGGCTTATGTACGGCGTTGGCGGTATGCCCAAACGCAAATTTACGCACGATATCGTCACCGCAAAACACATACTTCGTTATTTGAAAAAATTAAAACACCCCGTTACGTTATACCCCGAAGCGCGTTTTGAGCTTGCTGGCGTAAACGAACGCTTGGACGGTGCTTTGGGCAAGCTTTGTAAAAAGGCGAAAGTGCCCGTAGTGATGTGCAAAGCGTACGGTAATTTCATCAACTCCCCACAATGGAGCAAGCACCCGTACAGAAATATCCGTCAGGAAGGACATATGTACGTACTCTTGACCACGGAAGAATTGGAACGCCTTTCCGCTGAAGAAATTCAAGCCAAGATTGAAAAAGCCTTTGAAAAAGACGAATACAAGTGGCAAGTGGAAAACAACCTGCATACCAAATGCAAAAAGCGTGCCGACGGGCTCTATCGTATCCTTTATAAATGCCCCGTTTGCGGCACGGAGTTTGAAATGAAGAGCGAAGGCATCCACCTTTGGTGTGAACACTGCGGTGCAAAATGGGAAATGGATACCCTCAGCCGCTTGAAGGGCGTGAATACGGAAGGCGGTTTCTCCCATATCCCCGATTGGTATAATTGGGAGCGCGAGGAAGTACGCAAGGAAGTCCGCGCAGGCAAATATCATTTTGAGGACGACGTTCGCGTAGAAGATTACTATTCGACGAGGGTCGGTTTTGTGGACGTAGGCACGGCGCACGTAGTGCATGATGAAAAGGGTTTCACGTTCAAAGGCACGGTGAACGGCAAGCCTTTCGAATTAAACAAACCCGTATCTTCCATGTACTCGGTGCATATTGAATATAATTTCTTAAAGCGCGGCGACGCATTCGATATTGCCACGGACGAAACCAGCTATTTCATGTTCTTAAAAACCGCAAAGAATTATTTGACAAAAATGCATTTTGCAACGGAAGAACTCTACGATTTCTACGTACGCGACAAAGCATAAGCATAAAGCCTTCTCTTCACGAGAAGGCTTTTTCCAACGTTCCGTTTCTCATTGCAACTCCAAACAAAAACAGCGAGGTTTTTTGAAAGCCCCGCCATTTTTTTCGCTTTATAATTTCACTGTGCCATCTATGCAAACCACTTCCGTAGCAGGAACACCCCTATTCCAGTTATCCCCTTTTTCTATTGCATTCCATTGTTCCACCGTGCCGTTAAAAGTAATACTTTTTAAATTCGTACACCAGTTGAATGCTTCTTCACCAATACTCGCTAAATTTTCTCCGAGCACAATACTTTTCAAACTATAACAGCCCTCAAATGCATGAGCTCCAATAATTTCCAAATTCAATCCAAAATCAATAATTGATAAGTAGCTACAATCTTGAAAAGCCTTTTCTCCAATACTTACTGTACAATCAGAAAACACCACTTTCGTCAGCGCGTCATTATGTCCAAATGCATGATATTTAATTTCTTTTATATTATCGGGTATAACCAACTCCGTTAATAAGTCATTTCCTATATATAATTTAATCGGATTTTCATACCCTTCTGCATATTCTGACACGTAATCAAGCGGATTTGACCAATATCCCTCAAATACAATTCCGCACCAATCACCAATATCTCCTTTATAATAAACATTCTTTATATTATTCCCCACAACAAAAGACATCCCTCCCACAGAGGAAGATACATTTGAACAAAAGAAGGTATATTCCCCAATAGTTTTAACTCTTTTACCAATGGTTAAATCTATTAAATGGGAACAATTCATAAATGCTTCTCCTCCCACATACTCCACATTATCGCCTATAATCGCACTATTTATATTCGCGCCAAAAAAGGCTTGCTTTTTTATCTCTTTAACAGTATTTGGAATAACTAAATTCTCAATTAATTGGTCTTCAATGTACCAATTCACTCCTAACGCCAATGGATTTGATGTTACTGTCTCTGCAGAATTAAAATTTTCAAATGTAATTTTACACCAATCCTCAATCTTTCCATTATAATATACATTTTCTAAATTGCCAAATTTAATCACTTCATCGCTAAATGTCTCAAAGCGCGCCAATACACCATCTATTTGTTTTACCGTACTTGCAATTGTTATATTTTTCAAATTACAATCTTCTTCAAAAATATCCCAATCAATATATTCAACCCCCTCATCAAATGTACAATTCTGTATATTGTTGCTAAGTAAAAAACACTCAGATTTCAATTCTTTCACACCACCAATAAACACATCTGTCAAATTATTACAACCTGCAAATGCACAACTTTCAATGCTTGCATTTCCATTTCCAATAATTTTTATACTTTTTAAATTCCGACAATTTTCAAAAGCATGTTTACCAATATTCGTATACCCATTAATTACCAGCTTTTCCAATCCATTATATCCAAAAAACGAATTTTCGCCGATATTCATCACCTCATTCGTATTTATCACCATTTCTTTTATCAATTGATTATTAATATAAAATTTTTCAGTATAACATAATGGATTAACAGGAAATTGGATTTTTACCCAACTTTCTATATCACCTGTATAATAAACCTCTTCTAAAGTAATACCACCATCTCTAAATGCCATCTGATATATATTTTTTAAACCCTTTCCTAAAGTAAGCTTTTCAATGTTACAATTACTAAAAAGATTACCGCCTATCTCCTCCACACTATCTCCAAGCTTCAGTTCTTTTAAATTAGAACAACCTTGAAACATATTCCATCCCAGGCTGGCTACTCCATCACCGATGACCACATGTTTCAAATTGGTACACCCAATACATAAGTTACTCAATTCACCCGTAACACTATTGGGAATCTCAAGTTCTTCTAAGCTCGTACAATCACAGAATGCACCACTCCCAATTTTGGTTACACTATTAGGAATGGCGATTTCCTCTAAACCTGAACACCCTTCAAACGCGCGCTCACCAATACTTATTACGTTTTCACCTATTGAAACACTTGTTATCGAAACGCAGTCTTTAAAAGCTTCATCGACAATCTTTATCACAGGCAACCCATTATATGTAGATGGAATAATAACATCCGAAGATTGATAAGTGCCAATCCCCACTACATTATAGCCACCTAAATATTGTTCCCCTACAAATTTTAAAGAATTTTCCAATTCTTCCTGAAAACTACCTATATCCCCATCATTGCCCTTATCGCAACTCGAAAAACCAATCACACCTATACCAATCGTTAATAAAGCCAATGCGCTAATTAAAACCTTTTTAATTCCTTTCATAAAAAACCTCCATGGAAATATTTACATTTTGAAATCCTATCATTGCCATTTCCAGAATGACAAAACACATAAAAAAAGTGCCGCTCCGCGAATCGAAACGACACCTGTAAAAATGTCCTTCTCGCTTTGCTGCGACACAATTTCTATTACCAATCCCTAAAAGGTTTTTTGTAACGCGAAAAAAATACACCTCTACCAAAGAAGTATATTCCTTTTTAGGGATTTCTATGAAATTATGTCGCATATTCATTTTACCACTTTTTCCTTACCTTGTCAATAATTTAAAAAAAGCTTTTTTCTTACAATTATCATCGTGTCTCACTGTCATTGCGAATAGCAAGCCAAGCGCAATGACAACATAACAACCCCAAACAAAAACAGCGAGGTTTTTAACAACCCCGCTGTTTTTTCGTTCTATTCATTCCATTAAAGATTCTTTTCGACAAACGCTTCCAAAGCCGCTTGCGGTACGAAACCAAGGCTGTTATCCACCTGCGCACCGTTCTTGAACGCGATAACGTTGGGAATAGAGGTAATACCATACTTTCTTGCCGCCGCCTCTTCGCTGTCCACGTCCACCTTTACAAAGCTTGCTTTACCGTCGTATTTTTCCGACAATTCTTCAAATACAGGGCCTAACATTCTGCAAGGTCCGCACCAAGTCGCCCAAAAATCACAAAATACAGGTTCGCCTTTTGCAATCAATTCTTCCAATTCACTGCTCGTTACGTGTTTTACCATAATTTTTCCCTTCCTTTGTTATTATTATCAATTATTTTTCCTGAAAATATGCAACCATGTCCGCAAAAGCCACACTTTCGCTTTCCCCCGTTGCCATGCACTTGACGTTGGCTTTGCCTTCCGCAAGCTCGTTTCCGCCAATCACCGCCACATACTTCGCGCCCAGCTTGTCCGCATACTTAAACTGTGCTTTTACAGAACGTTCCATGTGGTCGATTTCCGCATAAATATCCGCTTTTCTCAGCGCGGTTGCCAATTCAAAAGCCTTTCTTCTGCAATCGTTGTCCATGCCCGCAATATACACCGTCGGCACAGCAGGCGCAGGAATTTCCACACCCGTTTGTTCCATAACAATCAAAAGTCTTTCAATGCCTGCCGCAAAACCCACCGCTGGCATGGGATTACCGCCGAGTTCTGCAATTAATCCATCGTATCTGCCCCCTGCACACACAGTGCCTTGCGCGCCAATAGACGTAGAAACAAACTCAAACACACTGCGCGTGTAATAATCAAGCCCACGCACAATACGAGGGTCGATTTCGTAAGCAATTCCCGCCAAATCAAGGCACGCCTTTAACTCTTCAAAATGCGCACTGCACTCCTCGCAAAGATAATCGAGAATGGAGGGCGCGTTCGCATTTATTTTCTTACAATTTTCTTCCTTACAATCGAGTAAACGCAAGGGATTTTTCTCAAAACGCGTCTTGCAATCGTAACAAAGGCTTTCTAAATTGGGGGCAAAGAAATCTTTTAACGCTTTATTAAATGCCGCGCGGCAGGTTTTACAACCGATGGAATTGATGTACAATTTCACCTGCAAACCCAGCTTTTTCAACAGCGTATCAGCCATTTGAATAGCTTCCGCATCCGTTTGCGCGCCTTTTGCACCGAAAATCTCCACACCGAATTGGTGGAATTCACGAAGTCTGCCAGCCTGCGGACGTTCATAACGGAAAGCAGGCGTAATGTAATACATTTTCGCAGGCAACACGCCGTTTGCAAGACCGTTTTCAATAAACGAACGCACTGCCCCTGCCGTACCTTCGGGTTTCAGCGTGATGGATCTATCGCCCTTATCTTTAAAGGTGTACATTTCTTTCGTTACGATGTCCGTCGTGTCCCCCACGCCGCGCAAAAAGAGTTCCGTATGTTCAAATACGGGTGTGCGGATTTCTTTTAAATTGAATTTTTGCGCTACTTCACGCGCCATGCCCTCTACGTACTGCCATTTGTAAGCGTCGGAGGGTAAAACGTCTTTTGTGCCTTTGGGAATGTTAATCATTTTATTCTCTTCCTATAATTATTTTTGCTGATTTCTTTATTTGTTCTTTCGGGCGTTACCCGTCATGCTAAAATGCGGAGATGCAAGCAAGACAAGACGCGCTGAGGGAGCGTACAAAAATAGTACGTAACCGAAGCGCAACACAGTATTGCGCAGCATATACGCATTTTACAACTTATAAAACGTATTTCTTCAAATTCCTATCACCTGTCAACTTCTGCAAATGTTCGTCCACATATTTTCTATCGATATGCAGGGTGAACATGGGATAATCGCCGCCTGCATTAAAGGAAATATCCTCTAATAAATATTCCATAACGGTGTGTAATCTTCTTGCGCCGATGTCTTCCGAGGTCAAATTCATTTCCACAGCAACCTCGGCAATACGCTCGATTGCGCCCTTGTCAAACTGCAAATCAATGTTATCCACACTCAAAAGCTGACCGTATTGGAAAGTCAAAGAATTTTCCGTTTCCGTGAGAATTTTTACAAAATCCTCTTTTGTCAAACTCTGCAATTCCACAGACACGGGAAATCTACCCTGCAATTCAGGGATTAAATCTTCCACCGCCGCCACGTGAAACGCGCCTGCCGCGATAAAGAGAATGAAGTCCGTTTTAATCGGACCATATTTCGTCACAACCGTCGAACCCTCGACAATGGGCAAAATATCTCTTTGCACGCCCTCGCGCGATACGTCCGCGCCGTTTCTGTTTCCCTTGCCTGCAATTTTATCAATTTCATCAATGAATACAATACCGTCGTTTTCCGCACGGTACACCGCTTCCGTCTTGATTGCGTCCTCGTCAACGAGCTTGTCCGATTCCTCAGCAATGGCAATCTGCAACGCTTCCTTGACGCTCATACGGCGTTTTTTCGTCTTTTGCGGGAACATATCCCCGAAAATGCTACCGATAGAAATTGCCGCACCACCTGGCGCCAATTCCATGGGTTGGGGATTGTCCACCACTTCGATTTCAATAGCGAAATTATCGTATTGACCTTTGCGTAAACCGTCTAAAAGGTTGGCTTCAAACACTTCTTTTGCCGTGTCGCCTTTTTCGTCCTTTTTCGCTTCCGCCAACGCGCGCACAATGCGTTTTTCCGCCATGGACGTAGCTTTGGCTTTCACTTCCTCTTCCTTTTCCGATTTCACAAGTCGATAAGCGCACTCCGCCAAATCGCGAATCATGCCCTCTACGTCCTTACCCACGTAACCAACTTCTGTATATTTCGTAGCTTCCACCTTTACAAAAGGAGCCTTTACGAGTTTAGCAAGACGTCTTGCAATCTCCGTTTTACCTACCCCCGTAGGGCCTTTCATAATGATGTTTTTCGGTGTGATTTCCTCACGGATTTCTACGGGCAACTGCGCACGGCGATAACGGTTTCGAAGCGCAATTGCCACCGCTTTTTTCGCCTCGTCCTGCCCAATGATATATTTATCTAAACGATAGACGATTTGTTTCGGAGATAAATCCATATATTATTCCTCCTTTGCCTTTTTACGGCTCGTCTTTTTAGCTTCTTCCGCGTTCCCCACCGTTTCACAACGAATGTTGTCATTGGTGAAAACGCAAATTTCCGAAGCAATTTTCAAGGCTTTTTTTGCAATTGTTTCCGCGTCGTAATCGGTTTCTTGATACAATGCGCGCGCCGCCGCCAAAGCGTAATTTCCGCCGCTGCCAATCGCGCAAACTCCCTCGTCCGGCTCAATCACTTCGCCCGTA
>SVHQ01000234.1 GCA_015055785.1 Clostridiales bacterium
CCCCTTTATAACAGTTCCCGTCATGACGGTTTACACCCCGTATCTTGATTTTCTTTCCATTGAAAAGATAAATCCCGTCTATAATTTCGCTGGTGCGGATACCGACTTTCTCCCCGATATATTCCCCTGCCGACTCTATAAGCATATCGTACAAATAGGGATTTTCCGCACTCCAAAGTTTAGGATTTTCTACCTTGAACTCAATTTTTTGACCTTCTTTTGCTTGTTGCGTTTGTCCGTTAAAAGTAATGGTTGCACTTGTACCTTTTTCCAAAGTAAAACCAACCGTACCGTTGATTGAAGTATCAATTCGATAATCGACAATATGCTTTTGCGGACGGGAAAGGATATACACGTCACGGAAGATACCCGTATAGCGGAATTTATCTTGGTCTTCCAAATACGAGCCCATACACCATTTTAAAACGAGAACGTCCATTTTATTCTCGCCGTCTACAAGGTAGTCGGTAATATCAAACTCGCTTAATCGATGCGCCACCTGCGAAAAACCAACAAAGTTGTTATTGATATACAGATAAAAACAGGAATCTACCCCCTCAAAGCATATATATCTCTTCCTTCCGTCTAACGCTACGTTAAACCTACGTGAATAATGATACGTAGGATTCATATTCGGCGTATAAGGCGGATTGTCAGCAAACGGATAACAATAGTTTGTGTATTGCATTTGGTCGTAGCCGTGAAGCTGTAAGCAGGACGGTACTTCGATATCATCCGTCGGCACATTCAAATAAAAGTCGTCGGCAACATCTAAAATTGACTTATACTCCTGCACTTTCCACACACCATTCAAATCTTGATAAAATTTGCTTGTTCTACGATTATCGTAGACTTTTTCTTTTTTATCAAACGGAATAAAATAAGCATGCGGATAAACTGTATTTATCGACTTACTTTGCTCGTAATATTTTTGCATAAAAAACTCCTTATTCCCTTAACAGCCCCTGCGTTTTCTCCTGCATCGCCAATACTCCATATTTTCACTTCATTTTTTACGATACAATACTTATTTATTTGTTTCGGTCTTGGAATGATAATTATGTTGTGTATATTCCTTTTATATCAATTCTTTCTGTTTTAAATACTGACCAATCCAACAAAGCGTATCGCCAACAAATGTATTGTCGTGCCTATAATCAAACAAGATAAACGCATGTGCTGCACCTGGTAAAATTTTTAAATTGTGCAAAACGCCCTTTTCTTTCAATGCCTCGCTATACCGCTTAGCATCTTCTAAATCCACCGTCTTATCCTCATCTCCGTGCATAATCAAGCTTGGAGCGTCGCCAACGGAAACGCTAAAAAGAGGCGAATAGTCCTGTAAATCTTGCGACGATTGGCTTGATAACCCATACGACCATTTCCCCGTAAGGTCAACGATTCCGTTTAAATCTACAACATAATCCACGATATGCATATTTTCATCAATACGCTTTACAATTTTCTGATTTCCAAGGCAAACGGCATAATAACCGCCCGCCGAATCGCCAAACGAAACCACGGGCATTTCCTTTCCGTACCTTTCAAAAAGCATTTTCCGAATCGCTTTCACCGCTGAAACACAGTCACGTAAACCGTTGCGAACGTCTGTTTTTTCACTATTCAAACGATACTCTATACTAACACCAACTGCACCTTGCTCCGCAAAATAAGCCGCCTGCGGAAAAAGTCTTTTCGCGCTGTCCGAATTCCAGCCGCCGCCGTGAATACAAATCACGCAGCCTTTGGGTTCAATAGACGGAAAAAATGCGTAATAAAATAGTTCCTGCCCGTTTTCGGTTGGATAGGAAAAACGCATCGGTTGGATTTTTTCCAAGCGTTCTTTATCTACTTTCATATTTTTATCTAACCTTTCAATATCGCACATTATCTACTTTGATTGTACTTGACGTATTCCATCAACGCCAAGATTGTCAAGGTTTGACCGTACGGCATAGGACAAATTGGAATGTCCCTATAATCCTGCAAGGTCATGCCCATACCCGTACCGTACGAACATTTCTCTACAATGCCATCAGCGTTTACACAATCCAACAAGGCCTCAATCGCTTTATTTGCGCTGCTTTCAAACTCTTTCGATAAAATCCCCAAGCGAATCCCTTTCAAAAAGCCATAGGCAAAATTAGCGCTTGCCGAAGATTCAAGATAGGAAGATTTATCATCTAAAAGCGTGTGCCAAAGCCCCGATTCGTCCTGCAATGAAAGCAACGCATCTGCTTGGCGGTAATACGCCTGCAAAATAAATTTTCGCACGGCGCCCTGTGGGTTGGCAATTTCCAGATAATCAGGAATCCCTGCTGTCAGCCAAGAATTCCCTCTTGCCCACAATGCATTGGCAAAGTGATCTTCACGTTCGAAAGACCAGCCATGATACCAAAGCCCCGTCTGCCGATCGGACAAATATTTGATATGCAAAAGGAACTGATATTCGCTTTCTTCTATAAACTCCTTTTTATCGAACAGCATACCATATTTTGCCATAAAGAGTACCGTCATATACAGGGTATCATCCCAAAGCTGCTGCTTAT
This sequence comes from Clostridiales bacterium, assembly GCA_015055785.1. The sequence goes on from SVHQ01000234.1 coordinate 2,550, forward strand.
TTTCACATCCAGTGCATTTATGCTGGATGCCGCCTTCTTGCGTGCGCACCATCTCATAAAGCGCAAAATTTGCCCATTCGTGAAGATACGGCAAATATTTT
>SVHQ01000024.1 GCA_015055785.1 Clostridiales bacterium
TGCTGTTAGCACCCGGTGTGAATATCAAACGCACCCCGTTAAACGGCAGAAATTTTGAATTTTTATCCGAAGATCCGTATTTGTCTGGTATGCTTGGAAAAGCGTTTATCGAAGGTGTACAATCCCGTGGTGTCGGTACGTGCGTAAAGCATTTTTGCGCCAATAATCGCGAATACGATAGAGACCGTCAAACGAGTGAAGTGGACGAACGCACACTCCGTGAAATTTATTGGCCTGCCTTTGAATATGCTTTGGAAGCAAAGCCTTGGATGGCGATGTGTTCATATAATCCCGTAAACGGTGTATTTCCCTCGGAAAACAAATGGCTTTTGAAAGAAATTTTAAGAGATGAATTTGGGTTTGACGGAGTGATTGTGTCTGATTGGTGGGCAGTACATAGTCCTTATCGCGCGGTAAAAGCGACGTTGGATTTGGCGATGCCTTACGTGAAATCCGCTTATGATTCTTTGAAAGACGCATACGATAAAGGCTTGATTACGATGGAAGAAATTGACGAGCGTGTAGAAAATATTTTGCGTTTGATTGAAAAGACGGAAACGGAAAAAGCGGTGAAATATACGCGTGAGGAAAAGCACGCGGCGGCGGTGGAGATCGCCAAAGAGGGTATGGTGCTTTTGAAAAACGAAGGCGTACTACCTTTCAAAAAAGGCAAGGTTTTGGTTTGCGGTAAATACGCAACGACGCCACCTCTTGGCGGCGGCGGTTCGTCGTGCGTGGAAACGGATTTTGTACAAGCAGACCTTTGCGACTTAATGAACGGAAAGACGGAAGCAACCTTTATTCGCGGCGGCAAGCAAAGCTGGCATTTGGAATATACTCCCCCGAAAGTAAAAGACGATTATATGCGCGCTTACGACAGCGACGCGGTGTTGATTTGTATCGGGCATGGGGAAATTATCGAAAAAGAGGGTATGGACCGTACGGATATCAAGCTCTCCCCTGAACAAGAACAGTTCATTTTGAATATGTGCAAGTATAATGAAAACGTTGTCGTTGCGGTATATGCAGGCAGCGCGATGGATATGAGCGCGTGGATTGACAAGGTGCAGGGTGTGGTATTTTGCGGTTACGCAGGGGAAGCGACGAATGAAGCGCTCGCCTCTTTGCTTACGGGAGAAAGTGTGTTTAGCGGAAAGCTGGCCGAAACCTTCCCGAAATCTATCGAAGATACCTATACGGGAACGGAAATGGGCGACGGTTTCTGTGAACGTTACAGTGACGGCGTATTTGTAGGCTATCGTCATTATGATAAATATAACAAAGACGTGCTGTTTCCTTTTGGATACGGCTTGTCCTACGCGCAATTTGCATATTCCGATTTGCAAGTAGAAAAGAAAGGGGAATTAGAATACGAAGTTTCGTATAATATCACCAATACGTCAAATTATGATGCAAAGGAAGTTTCGCAGGTATACGTAAAAGACGTATTCTGTATGCTTTCGCGCCCTGAAAAGGAATTGAAGGCTTTTGCAAAAACAAAGATAGCGGCAGGGGAAACCAAGAGGGTTTCTCATACGTTAGATATGCGTGCTTTTGCTTATTACAACACAGCTTTGAAAAAGTGGTACGTGGAAAACGGAGCGTTTGAAATCCTTGTGGGCTCGTCCTCACGGGATATTCATCTGAAAGCAAAACTACAAATAACATTAGCAGATGAAACGCAAATGTCGCAAAAATAGGGTTCGATAAAAAAACGGCGTTTGCAAGGGATGCAAACGCCGTATGCCGTTATTTTAAATTTTGTAGCCGCCATTGATGGGGCGTGATGTTAAAATATCGCTTAAAGCAAGCAATGTAATTGCTTTCGCTTGAAAACCCTAACTGATAGGCAATATCGGCAATCGAGTTTTGCGTCGAGGCTAAGATTGCAGTAGAGTATTCCAATTTATTTTTCGTTATAAATTCGTTTAAACGTTCCCCCGTATATTTTTTAAATTCCCTACAAACGTGGGGGTGGGAATATCCCGTGGACGCAACGAAATCGTCAATACTTTTTTGATTGGACGTATCTCGTTTAATTCTGTTGATGAGATTTACGATCCAAGTCGGGTAATGATTGAAAGATTCCAAAGATAAAAAGTAGGAGAGAAGTTCTATGACGATAGAACGGAAAAAAACGTCATGGGAAATATTCTGCTCTGTATGTAAAAGGGTTGCCGTTTGTTCTATCGTTTGCCGTTTCGTATGGGATATATGAAATTGTGGAGGATTTTCTGCCTCTAATAATTGCTGATACAAAGGCTCGGAAGGGGAGATGCATTGACATATCGATTGCATAACTTCCGAAGGTACGTACAAGTCCCTATGCAGGTATTTTTCGCCTTGCGGTGTCGTTCTGCTAAGACAGTGTTTATCGTGTGGGCGCAAAATAAAGGCGTCGCCGCGAGACAAGGACAATATATTGCCGTTGAGATAGTGCTGCGCGTTCCCTTCTAATATGTACGTAATTTCCCAATATTCGTGGGAGTGGTACTCTATGGGCGTATTGATAACGAGCCAAGTAAAATAAGACCATTTCCCGCGTTTGGTGGCATGGTTTAGATTGTAAACAAATTGTTCGTTGGTGTCCCAGCCTTTAATCATAAAAAGAAAACTCCTTTGTTCCTATTAATTGAATTATAAATAATCTTTCTGTTAATGTCAAGAGAAAAATTGCATAATGCTAAAAATTCATAAAATTTACAGAAAAGGGGCAAGCGATTCAAATTTCAATTTTTTGGACTTTTTTAAACGAAAAACTTCCGTTTTTATAAAATTTGTTAAGAAATTTAAAAAAATCAAGAAAAATAAAGGTTTCTTTAGTGGCGAAAGAAACTATTGGTGGATAAAAATACCATATTTTTTGCGAAAAATATTGTATACAGTCTATATTATATCATGGTATAATACCAGCGTGATTTGCATATATACGCTGTTTATTCGAATATGAAGATAGGAGGATTATATGAAGAAAACTCTATTAACAATGTTAGCTTTATTGTGTACGTTCTCGATGACATTAGGCGTGGGAACGGCGTGTAAGCCTGGTGGAGAAGATAGTTCGTTATCTTCGTCTCAAATAGAGACTTTGGAAATTACGGGCAGACCTGTTGACGATACTGTAATCATTACCGACACGGTGAATACGCTTACGCTTGGTTGTGATGAGGTAGGCGTAACGTGGGCATCGTCTGATACGGCAGTAGCAACGGTAGAAAATGGCACAGTCACGTTGCTTTCGGCTGGTTCGACAGTTATTAGCGTAACAAAAGGTGAAAAGACGGGCGAGTTTATTCTTACCGTTGTAGACGGACGTATTCCTGCACCTGCAACCATTACCATTACGGGCGCGCCGCAAAACGGTGAAGTGCAGTTTACGAGCGGTAGCTTGCAACTGTCTGCGACCTGCTCTGACGAAAGCGAAATCGTATGGATTTCCAAAGCCGAAGCGGTGGCAACGGTGGACGAAACGGGTAAGGTTACCTTTTTGCAGCCAGGTGAAGTAGAAATTGTGGCGCAAAAGAAAGGGGATATTAGCGTTTACAGCGTATGCACGCTTCAAATCGTAACGCCCAAAACGACGTATGAGGATTTTTCGAACGCGGTGGTTATCGGAAACTACGTTGTCGGTGAAATTGAATGCCGTGACGCAAGCAACGTTCTTTCGCCTGAAATTGTTTACGATGAAGCGGAAGATAATTATTACTTAAAATATAGTCACGCGAAGGCAGACGGGAACAATAAGTATATGATTTATACGTTCGGCGGTTTGGAAGCGGGCGCAAGATACGTATTGAAATACAATATGAAAGTGCTTTCCCAAGAGGGAGCGTATAATCATCAAATCAATTTGTATTCCGATAAAGACGTACCCGTAGCGATAAACGACCCGTTGGTGGGTAACGTTTATAATTGGCATACTACGGGTTTGGATACGGAAACGGCGAAGATTTATCAATCGGGAAGCGGCGCGTTGTATCGCGACGGCGTACGTTGGACGGGGAGCGCAGACAGCGCGGACGATTTCCACGAATATACCCTTGGCTTTATCGCAGGGGAATCGACGGTAGGCTTTGCTTTTGTTGGCGGAAATACCTATGAAGTGCTTTTCGATTATATTTGCGTAGAAAAAGCCCCCGAGGTGGAAGAATACACCTTGACCTCTACAACGCGTTTGCCTGTTGGGGAAAGCTATGCGCTTACCCCCGTAGCGGTGGAAGATATCGTTTATTATCAGCCGTTTAAGCTGACGTATACTTCGTCGGACGAAACGGTGGCGACGGTAAACGAAAAGGGTGTTGTAACGGCGTTGAAAGAAGGCGAAGTTACGATTACGGCAAAAGCTGAAAATGGTGAAGAAAAAAACGGCGGATATTACCGTAGTGCCTGCTGTGGACGGAGCGGCATACGATTTGTTCTATGAAGAAACCGACCCCGACGTAAACGGAAACCATTTATATAAAGAGTACGAATTACCTGAAACGGTTGCGCTTGACGCTGTACAAGGCGATAAATATAGAGTGACGCTTGGTATTGATGCCATTTACTACGTAGGAAATGTGGAAATGTATCTCGGCTTGGTAAATGCAAGTGACACGCTTATTGGACATAACGATTGGAAGTGCGAATCTTTCCCCTTGTCGGGTGAAAAGAAAACGGTAACGTTGGAAATTGAATTGCCTTGGGCTTCTGGGGATTTTGATATCGAAAAATTGCGAGTATATTTGCGTTATGGTACGGAATATCAAATCGGTGTGGACGTAGTTTCCATTGAAAAGGCAATTGATCCTAATGCCGCAAACTACGATTTATGGTACGTAGGTAGAACGGAATCCGTTTCGCAGACGTATGAACTTTCCGAAGCGGTTATAGGTGGCGTTCAATACGACACGGTAGAAGTGAAATTGTCGCTTCATTTGCTTGATGGCACGATGCCTCGCATAAAATTCTACTTAATCAATACGGAAGGTCAGCAAATCACCGACCCTGCGGATAATGGTTGGATTACCGTTACAGAAGGCGAAAACACTGTTACGGCAACCTTTAAATGGGCGACGGGTAATTGGAACATTGGTGCGCTGTGGCTGCTCGTTGAAGACGGTTCGCATAGATTAGGCGTAGATGTTGTTTCGGTAAATATAAAAGCAGATACCACTGGAGATAATTATGATTTGTGGTACGTAGGCACTACGGAATCTATCGAGCAGACGTACACATTGACGGAAATAGTAACGGGCGGCGTTCGTTACGATACAGCAGAAGTGAAGTTATCGCTTGACCTTGCCAACGGCACAATGCCGAGAATTAAATTCTATCTGTTGAATACGGAAGGCGCGCAAATCACTGACCCCGCGGAAAACGGTTGGATTACCGTTACGGAAGGCGAAAACACAGTTACGGCAACCTTTAAATGGGCGACGGGTAATTGGAACGTTGGCTCGATTAAAGTGATTGCAGAAGACGGCTCGTATCGCTTAGGCATCAACGTGAACGCAGTCGAAATCAAAGAAACGGCGTATCAATTAGAATATGCATTCTCCAGCGGTTCGCAAGCGAACGTATTTGCGTTTGATAAGGTCGCAGGCGGCACGCAGAACGGATACGTAAAGGTTACGTTTGACGTAGCGGTATTTTTCGGAAAGTTGACGAATATTCAGTTCAATCTTTGTACGGATACGGCAGGTAGCACGACGGTAGCTAACTCTAATAAGGCTTGGAATGAAGATGGAACAAAGATTACGAGTTCTGGCGGACAAATTTCCATGAGCAATTTGACGGGTAAGAAAACGGTTACCGTTGTAACTACGTTCCCTTGGCCAAACGGCAACTGGGATTTACAATCGATTCGTTTGCAGTTCTACGGAACGGATTTGCAAGCAGGTGTTTCCAATATTCAAGTAGAATTAGTTTCTGATTTCACTCTTGTTGTAGAAGGATAATATGAACGAGGAGAAGTATGAATAGAAGAACTTATAACACACTTGAATTAACAATTGTTATGCTAAAAGATGACGTTATACGTACTAGTGAAATATTTACATCGGGGGCTCCTGACGTGTACGAACCAGACCCTTTTTCAGAAGATTAAAGGAGGCAGAAAGATAAAGAAAATGAGAAATAAAAAAGTATGGTTAACAACTTTTTTCACTGCGGCACTTGCGCTGTTTGGCGTAGGCACGGCTGCCATTGGCGAGGTAGAAGCTTCCGCAACAGAAGCAGTGAAAGCAGAAACCGTTGCTTTTTCGATGGATAAAGGTGCTGCGGTACGTCTTGGTACATTGGATGGAAACAACGGTATTCGTTTTGTGCTTAAAATGGACAGAGGGGAATATACGTCGTTGATGAGTCAGGTAGGTACAGAAGCGGACGATGTATATTCGGATATTTCTTTTGGTGTCATTATCACGAAAGCAAGCTATGTATCCGATGAAAAGGAATTGTCAGTGGAAAATTTGTTTAATTTAAATACCGCCGATGACATCGATAACACCAAGTTTGAATGGAAACCTGACGGCGCAACGGACGATTGGACGGTTTCGGAAGGGAAATCCTTGGTGGTAAATCAAACGTTTGGTTATCTTGGCGTAGCAGAAAATTACGAAAATGATTACGTAGCTTTTGCCTCCCTCGTTCAGCTGAAAGATTACAATTTAACGCAGGAATTTGTCGGCCGTGGTTATATGAAATATACAACCAAAGACGGCACGGTAAATTATAGAATGGCAGATTACTATGAAAATGTGCGCACAAACAACGTACGTTCGATGACCTACGTTGCGCAAAAGGCTGCGGAAGACCCTGAAATGTCAGATTATGCAGAGACGTTGAATAGTTTATACATAAGCCATTCCGCGGTAGTGGCGCAGAAGGTGGACGTTACGGTAAAACATCATAAGAAGGACGTACACGGTGAAGAAATAAGCGTTACGCCTGAAATTTTAACAGGTAAGACGATTGGTGCGACGGTTACGGCAACGCCTTTGGCGGAAGAGGGTTGGATTTATGACGAAACAAAATCTACGATTTCGGGCGTAGCGTATGCAAACAACAAAACCGTATTGGATTTGTATTACAATCAAGACCCTGAAACAGCTTATGGTGCTTATCACGTTGGCGGCGTAAACCCCGTGGAAAAGACGATTAAGCTGGATGAAGTTGTAAAGGGCGGTATTATAGGCGAAGAAGTTGAAGTGGAATTGGCACTTGACCTCCTTGAAGGCACAATGCCTGGCATTAAGGTTTGGTTATTTGTGGAGGATTTAGAAGCGACAAATGCACAAATTACGGCTCCTTCGTCCAGCTATCTCCCTGTCGCAGATTATTATGATGAAGCAACAGGCACGTATAAATTTAGAGTAACGTTTGCTTGGAACAGCCCTAATTGGGATATCGGTAACGTTCGTGTTGCATTGGAAGCAGGCTCTTATAGATTGGGCGTTGACGTAGTATCCGTGAAGGTACTTTCCAATTACGACGTGAAGATTAATAAAGCAAGAGAAACAACGTACAACCTTCCCGAAGCGGTAACGGGCGCAGTTCGTTACGATAAAGCCATTGTTACGTTGGAAATGATTGAATTGGTAGGAGACCTTACAGAGCTTCACATTCAGTTGAAGAATAAGGCAGGCACAACGATTGCGAACAATAACAACGCATATTTCACTTTGGCAGATTGTGCTACGGGGGAAGCAAACACGTACGCGTTTGAATTGACCTTCCCTTGGGGGAACGGTGATTGGGACGTAACGGACATTGTGCTTTCCGTAGATTCTAACGCTTACATAGTAGGCGTAAACGTGAAATCCATTGAAATCGTGCCCGTGGAATATGATTTGAAGTTCACGGCTAACGCAGCACATGAAACGCAAACGTATAAGTTGGCAAGTCCGATTAAGGCATTTAAGGGAGATAAGATTGAAATTCTTTTCACGCTGACGAATTTCTACGGCACGACGAACGGCGCGAGCACGGATATTTACTTCTATCTCAACGATGCGTTAGGTAACGTTGCGGTAACGCCTGGTTGGTTGGAATTGACGGATATTTTAGTGGAAGGCAATCAATATAAGGCAGTTGCAAACGTCAACGCGTCGGTAGAAATCTATTCGATTAAGGTTCAAATGCGTTATGCACAAAAAAGCGGTTTGAACTTTGATAGTATTACGCTTGATGCTGTGGAATACGATTTCATGCTGAATAAGGAAGAAACAACGACGTACACGCTCCCTGAAACGGTGGGCGGTATGGCAAAATACGGCGTGGCAGACGTAACGTTGCAACTTGTTGAATTGACGGGCGACGTAACGCAGGTGAAAGTAGAGCTTCTCAACGGAAACGGTGAAGTGATTGCAGATAATGACGGCGAATATTACACGCTTGCGGATTGTGCAACAGGTACGGCAAATGAATACACATTCTCGATGATTTCGTTTACAGAACTTATCGATTACGATATCGCGGCAATTCGTTTGACGGTAGACGGCGCTACGTATGTAGTGGGCGGCTATTACGTAAATATTACGACAAGCGCAAAGGATTACGATTTCGTTATCAATAAGACGAACGATTATACGTATACCCTTCCCGAAGCGGCGGCTGGTGCGGTTCGTTACGATACGATGTTGGTAACGGTTGAACTTACTGAACTTGTTGGCGATTTGACGAAACTCCATCTTCAACTTAAAAATACGGCGGGAACGGTAGTTGCGAACAACAGCAATAAATATTTCACGCTTGCAGACTGCATAACGGGCGAAGAAAACGTCTACGCATTTGCATTGAGCTTCCCTTGGGCAAACGGCAATTGGGATATTCCGGAGATTGTCTTCACGGTGGGCGATACGGCGCATGTTGTCGGCTTCAACGTGAAATCGGTGGAAATTGTTCCCGTAGAATACGACTTGAAGTTCACGGCAAACACGGCACACGAAACGCAAACCTATACTTTTGCGACTCCGAAGAGTGCAGTTGCGGGCGATAAGCTGGAAATCGTCTTTACGATGACAAATTTCTATGGCACGATGAACGGCACAAGCACGGACGTTTACTTCCATATCAATAATTCTGCAGGGACGGCTGCTGCGAACTCTGGTTGGTTAGAACTTACGGATATTTTGGTGGAAGGCTCAACGTATAAGGCTACGGCTACGATTGCTAGTGCGCTTGAAATTCACTCTATTACGTTGCAGGTAAGATATGCGCAAAAGAGTGGTGTCAACTTTAACAGCATTTCCTTAATGTCGGAAAGTTTAGTTGCGGAAAACTTTGACGCATTTATTGACGGTAATGCTTGGACGAATAATACGAGCGGCGTGTTCGCATTAGCTACTCCTGTAGTATGTACAGCAGGAAACACTACCGTTACGGTAAAATTGAAGCTTTCGGTTGTTGCGTCTAAGGACGTAACGCAAGCTCTGATAAGAGTATTCCCTCAAACGGGAAATAGCTTCTGCGGCGACTCTTGGACGAAGTCTCTTACGCTTGGTACTGGCGTGCATGAGTTAGAGCTTACAAGAACGTTTGCAGCGGGGGTAACGCTTAGCGATATTTGCCGTATGGAACTTTTGGTTTACGGCAGCGGTACATATACAATCGGTATTGACGTTGTAAGCGTCGTTGTGAGCTGATTGTAGACATTGAAAAAGCAAGGCGTTTCTCGCAGAGGGAAACGCCTGCCCGAAAGGGCGAAGAAAGGGTAAACAAGTATGAAAAAAAGTATTAAAAGATTAGATGAACGGATTTCGTTAAATATCATCTGCGTGGTATTTCTTCTCTATGCGGTGACATTGGCATTTCCGTTTTTGTGGCTGATATCAAATTCCTTGAAAGGGAGCTTGGAATTTCAAAAATTCCCTTTAGCGCTTCCAAAGGATATATGGAAACATATTTCCAACTATTCCATTATGTTTAAGGAATTTGAAATGGGGACGATGTTCTATAACTCCTTATTCTTGTCTATAGCATCTCCCACGGTCAGCATTTTCTGTCATATGTGTACGGCGTATGCGTATGCAAAACACGAGTTTAAGTTAAAAAAGGCACTGTACGTTTTAGGTATTACGCCGATGGTCGTTTCGGTTGCAGGTACGCTTCCTACGAGTTATCAGCTCATTAACGATTTGCGCATTTACGATAATATGTATCTGTGGATATTGACGGGTACGGGCGGATTTGGTATGAACTTCCTGTTATTTGCCAGCGTATTTCAAAACATATCCACAACCTATCGCGAGGCGGCGGAAATAGATGGCGCGGGGCAATGGAAAATCTTTTTAGGAATTTACGTTCCGCAAGCGTCGGGCATTATTACGGCAATGTGGATTCTTGCTTTTATCGGTGTTTGGAACGAATATTTAAGCCCGCAATTATACCTGCCTTCGTATAAAACGTTGTCAACGGGTATTGCGTACTTGAACAGTCAGATTAAGAGTAGTCATCCCGTTTACGGTGGGGATTATCCCAAACTGTATGCGGCAATGATGATTACGATTATTCCCGTAATTATTATTTTTATCGCTTTCCAAGAAAAGATTATGAATTATAGCTTCGGTGGCGGTATTAAAGGATAAAAAATAAAAATATAAGAGGTAAAATTATGAAAAAAACAGTTAGTATTTTATTGGCAGCTATGATGAGTGCAGGTTGCTTATTAGGCGCAACGGCTTGTGGCGGCAGCGGTAACGGTCAAGCAGAAGAGGGCACGCTTACCATTCGCTACTTTGAAGGCGGTTACGGTAGCGATTGGTTGAATCATGCAGCAGAAACGTACAAAGCAAAGAATGAAGGTTTCAAATATAAATTGATTCCCGATTCTACGGTTACCACGCAGATTACGACGTATTTGGAATCGGGTAAAAACCTTTCCGATATTTACGTTATCCAAACCGGTTATTGGGCTGAATGGGTATCGATGGGCTATTTGGCGAACTTGCAAGACGTATACGAAGCGGAAGTAGAAACGTCGAAGGGTAAGCGCAAGATTAAGGATTATATGGACCAAGACCTTGTAAACCGTTACTATATGCAAAGAACGGACGGTCAAGGCGAATATTATCCTTGGGTAATGCCCGAAGCGTCTATTTCGATTTCTCTTGTTTATAATGAAGAATATTTAACGTCTACGACGCATACGACGACGAGAGCAGGGAAATATTCGGCAGGCGAAAAGTGGGCGAGAACCCCTGAAACGATTGAAGAATTGTTGGATTATTGCGCAGACTTGAATGCGCGTACGGATTTAGGAAAGAATTTTGCTCCCATTTCCTGGCCAGGCAATGCGTCGCACTGGTTAAAATTCTTCCTTTATACGTGGTTTGCTCAGTATCAAGGCGTTCACGAAGTAAACGCATTGAATGCAGAGGCAATCGCAAATGAAGGCTCGTATTACGATTTCTGGAATTTTGCGTCCGAAGAAGTGTGGAAGATGACGGGTATTCAAGTGGCAATCGACACGTTGAAATCCATTCTTATCGGTTCTGACGGCAAGTATATCAACAGCTTGGATAACGTAGAAGAACATTCGGTGCAAGATGCGGAAAAGAAATTGGTTGCAGGTGAAACGGCAATGCTTGTCGGCGGTTCCTTCTTCCATAACGAAATGAAGCCTTTCTTAGACTGGAAAGAAGACGACGGCAAAGCGGATTATACCTTTAAGATGATGTATTTGCCTACGATTGCAAACGCAGAACAAAATGCAGACGGCACAACGAAGAAGATGATGTTCTATTCGACGGACGAAATTATTCTCGTTCCTGCAAAGGCGGTCAATCTTGACCTTGCAAAGAAATTCCTTGTACACTTGTTCAACGAAGAAAACAATCTTTACTTCACGCAGACGACGGGTACAATGAGACCTTTCGATTATAATCCTATCGAATTGGCAGGTAGCAACTATCAGTGGGATCCGTTTACGGCAAGCGTACTCGATATGTATAACAATGCTGACGTAAGACTTTATTCCTATCCTGCAGGCAAAGCAAAGGAAGACGTGTCTTTAATTTACCGTTATAAGATGCCTGATATTTTCGGCTCGCACGGTTGGGCAACCTACCTTTCTGCGATTAGAAAATATACGTCGGAAGAAGTAATGGAAAAAGGTTACGGTTCTACGTATAAGAGCGTTTATGACGCAACTAAGAGTGATTATAGAAGTTGGTATAATAGATATTACGAAGATTGAGGAAAACAATGGAAAACAGTACCGTACAAGTAAAAAAAGGATATTATGCAACCAGAAAAAGACGGCAGATGTGGTTTTTGATTGCGCTTTGCATTGTACCTTTGCTTAACTTTGCAATATTTTGGGTTTACGTTAACTTTAAAACGATTTTATTGACGTTTCAACAATATGATACAAGTACCAGTACTTACGAGCCGATTGGATTGACGAGATATATTTCCGTGTTTAAAGATTACGTACTTGGACGTGACCCTGCAAAGCAAAGAATGTATATCAACGCACTTCGTGCGATTGTCATCAATTTAATTATTTTGCCAATCGCATTTGTTGCGTCGTATTCGTTCTATAAAAAAATACGCTTTGAAAAATTTTTCCGCGTATTGTTTATGTTCCCGTCCATTATTTCGATTGTAGTATTGACGATGGTATTCCGTTATATGTTCCACGGGGAATTTGGTCCGATTGCTTTGCTTGCGGAAAAATTGACGGGAGAAAAGGTCAGTTGGCTAAGCTCTGATTCCGATCGTTTGTGGCCGCTGATTTATACGTATGCTATTTGGGCGGGCTTAGGCACAAACGTTATTATGATTAGCGGCGCGATGTTGCGTATTCCTGGAGATATCACCGAAGCTTGCTTAATTGACGGGGTTGGTTTTTGGAGAGAAGCACTGCAATTTGTTTTGCCTCTTATTATGCCGACGATAGGGATTTACATTATTTCCATTTTGTCGTCCTGCCTTTCGTTTACTATGCAGCCGATGTTGATTACGGGTGATAACGTAGGGCCTGAAAACAAGTTCTTGACGATGAGTTGGTATATTTACCGTGCGACCAATGGCGGCAATAAAGAGCAAATGTTGGAAGCTTCGACGGTGGGTATCGTATTCTCGTTATTGCTTACGCCGTTTATCATCGGTGCGCGTGTTCTTGCAAATAAGATTACGCCCGACGTAGATTTCTAAGGAGTTTTTATGAAAAATAAAAAGCTTTTTGCTTGCTTACTTGCAGGCATATTAGCGTGTCCGCTTGGCGTCGGGTCTTTCCCGGCGTCTGCGGAAACGTGGGCAACAAATTTTAAAGGCGTCATTACGGAAACCGGGGACGACGGGTTCGTATATACCAATTATTACATCAATAAAAATGAATGGTTGATTGGCGATGGCGTTGTATTGCCTAATTATAGTTCTTCCAAGGAAAAGGATTATATGCGCTTTTTGGATTGCAACAATCGTTCGCTTTTCGGTCCTCGCGCGCGTTATGAAGATTTTGTGTGCCGTTTTTCGGTGATTATGAATGATATCGAACTGGCAGGAGCCGGCGCTTCTTTCGGTTTGTCGTTCAATAGAAAGACGTTGTATTCTTATGCCAACGATTGTGCAGGGATTTTGTTCGTGAAATCGGACGAAGGGACGGCGGTTCGTGTTACGCAAGGCAACTTGGATAAATCGGCAGGCGGCAGCGTTTGGTTGCAGTATCAAGAGGATAATTCCATCGATTTATGGGCGGAAAAGGGCGGTAAGTTCGACTTTATGGTTGTAAAATCGGGGGATACCGCACAAATTTATTACGCAAAAGCAGGCAATACGGAAGATTTGAAGATTCTTCGCGCAACCGTTTCAAACGTAGGCGGGGAAGGCTTGATTGCAATGTGTGGACTGATGGGCGTAAACTTCCAGTTGGATAATTTCGGCGTTTGGAATTTGAATGACGAAAGTGATAAGTTGAGCGAATATACGTTTAACGGTTCTGTGTCGGCAAGCGGTAGCCAAGCGGTGGTAGGACGGGGCGGGAGTTTGACTTCTGCCAAGGCTTATGAAGACGCGTCAGTTACCTATAATTTGAAGTTGACGGCAGGAAGTTCGTTTGTTTGTACAATAGGCGAGGAAACGATTGAGTTTACGGCAGACGGCAATATTACGGGGAGTAAAGGGCTTGCGCTTGTAAATAAGAGTACCGTTAATTTCTCGGCGTTTGCAAAGGGCTCTGGTGTGCGTTTGCGTAAGATAGGTTCACTTCTTTACGTGGATATAAAGGGTGAAAACGGTTATATGGCGCAGGCGATTTTTAGCGGCGCGGCAAAGGAAACGAAATTCGGCTTGAAAGCTGGGGCAGACGCTTCGTTGATTGTAGATACGCCCGCAATTGTTTCGTTGGCAGGTACGATGGAAATTGCTACCAAGGATTACGACCCGAACGTAGACGTTGACCCGATGGCGCCGAAGGATATATCGTTTAATGAGTATTACGGAGTGAAATAAGATGAAAAAATGGTTAAAAAATATCGTTAATTTTTTACTCTTAGGGACAATATTATTATCGGGTATTGCTTGTAAAGATACGGGAGATAGCGGTAACAAAGGGCCTTTTACGGATGAACCTGCGCCTATCTTGACGTCTACGACGGATACGACGATTGCAAATATGAATAGAAGCAATATGTTCGGGATTTGTGAATTGCCTTCCGAGTTTGGCGGCGGTTCGACTGAAAAAGAAACGACGATAGAGTTTGTTGCGGATTCGTGTAAAAATCTCGGTGTAAAGAGTATGCGCGTGTGGATGCACTTAAAAATGGTCTTTACGCGCGATGACGATTCGGACGAGCTGTTCTTC
>SVHQ01000235.1 GCA_015055785.1 Clostridiales bacterium
GGCGGAAATTGTAGTAAAAGAAATGGTTATTGACGCTTGTCAAAAGATGATGCGACAAAAGGTAGTGACGAATAGTGTTTCCCTTTATATCGGCTATTCCAAAGACGCTATTCCACCGACAGGGGGTACAGCGAAGTTGCTTTCTACGACAAATGTCTGCTCGGAAATAATAGGCGAAGTGGTTGCTGTTTTTGAAAAGACGACAGATCCTTCTATACCGATTAGAAGAATCGGATTGAGTTGTAATAATGTTGTCGGGGAAGGAAATGAAGGATATAGTCTTTTCACGAATTTCGCAGCAGTTGAGAAAGAAAAGAAGCTGGAACACGCGGTTTTGGAATTGAAAGACCGTTTTGGGAAAAATTGTATGTTGCGAGCGATAGACTTGGAAGAAGGAGCTACCGCAAGGGAGCGTAATAAATTGATAGGTGGGCATAATGGGTAAGGTAGATAGGGCTGCACAGTTTCAACCATTTGACGCATTAAAGGGCTTGCAAGAAGAATTACGTGCAAGAGAAGAACGGAGGACGCGAGTTGAAAAGAAAGAAGTGTCGGAAGAACGCGCTGACGTTATATCTGCCGAATTAGTGAAGATATGTAAGCGTTCGGACGTTGAAATCATTTTTTATCGTAGCGGGCATTACTATAATTTACAAGGTACTGTTGTGGATAAAAACGATATTTATAAATATCTTGTAATAGGGCAGGAGAAAATATTTTATAACGATATTTACGATATAAAATTGTTGTAATAATTAAAAAAAAGAGGGAAGGTTGCCAATCTTTTAGAAAGTTGGCAGCCTTCCTTTTTCTATTTTTTGCCAAGCCACATAGTTTAATTTAATCGTTTTTCTACTGTAATATTAGTTCAAGGTTGTCAAGATTGCCAAGTTTTCTACTTCATACGTTTTGCGACCTCCGTGAGTAAGATTTTGCCATCTTCGGAAAGCTCTTTGAAAGCTGTGAGCAGGTCGGTATCCGTTGGATTATCCACATTGAAAAATGTTGCAAGTGTAATATCCAAAGCGTCACAAATTGCTTTAAGCGTTTCCATTGAAGGCAAGGTGTTCCTTGATGAAATGGAATAGAGTGTTGATGGGGTTATAAAGGATTCTGCTGCAAGGCGGTTGATAGTCCAACCTTTGTTTGCACAAAACTCCGTAATTCTTTTATAAGTTTCTTTTGCCGACCAGATAGAATTTATTTTTTGCATTTTTATTTCTCCTTTCGTGTATTTTCCTATGGGCTTGGAAAAATAACGTTAGGAAATCAATACAATTCTATTTCAAAAGGAACAAACTAAAAAAATTACGCAAATGCGAAGATTTTACGCATAAGCGTAGTGGTCTTTCGACAAATGCGTTGATAACAAAAACAGAGATTGCAGTATAATTGAAAGGCAAAGGTGGCGTTATGAGTGAAAATCATTTAGTAGAATATTACAGTAATATAGAGAGTAAAGCGATAGAGTGGCTTTGGTTTCCGTATATTCCTTATGGAAAAATTACGATTATACAAGGCGATCCTGGCGATGGGAAAACTTCTCTTGCTTTATATCTCACTTCTATTTTATCAAATGGAGGGCAAATTCCCCTAATAGATTCACCAACTTTACCACAAATAGTTATATATCAAAACGCCGAAGATGCCGTTGCTGATACAATTAAGCCACGTCTTGAAAGGTTTGGAGCAAATTGTAATAAAGTTTGTTATTTGCGAGATGGGAGCGAACACGCGATAGAAACGCTGGAAAATGCGATTAAGCAGACAGGGGCAAGAATGGCAATTCTTGATCCAATACAAGCGTTTTTGGGGGAGAGCGACCTGCAAAGAGCAAATAACATACGTCCAGTAATGACGAAACTTTCAAGGATAGCGGAACGAACTCAATGTGCAATTATTCTTGTAGGGCATTTGAATAAGAAAGAGAACGGAAAAGATTTATATAGGGGATTAGGCTCTATTGATTTTGCGGCGGCGGCTCGCAGTATTTTGATGGTTTCAAAAGTAGAAGAAGGCGAAGAAGATGAGCGTATGTTATCCCATATTAAATGCAATATTGCTAAATGTGGGGGTACGCTTATTTTTTCGTTAGGAGAAAGTGGCATAGACGGTTGGCGAAAGGCAACCGAGCTTGAAACTTTCGACGAGCCAAAAAGTACAAAGTACAAAATGGCTGAAAAATTCTTGGTAAATATGCTTTCGGATAAAGACGTTAAAATGACGGAAATTGAACAAGTAAAACTTGAGTTGCGCTCGAATAACTATACCTGTATTTTAAAAAATGGGGATACCAGGTATGCGTCCACGGCGCGTGGCGTGAAACCGCTCGTGGAATGTTTGCAATCGGGACAAGATTTTCAAGGCGGTGTTGCGGCGGATAAAGTGGTGGGAAAAGCCACGGCGTTTTTATACGTGTTATTGGAAATAAAAACGGTGTATGCAGGTGTGATTAGCAAAGCTGCACTGCGCGTTTTTCAAACGCATGCAATCCAAGTAGAGTACGGCGAGGTAGTGGAATATATTATCAACCGCCAAAAAAACGGGCCTTGCCCATTTGAAAAGAGTGTGGAGAAAATAGAAAATGCGCAGGAAGCGTATAT
>SVHQ01000236.1 GCA_015055785.1 Clostridiales bacterium
CCTGCTGTCGTAGGCACGGGCTCGGCTCGCTAAAAACTTGCCACAGGCAACTTTTTCCGCCCAAGGAGGGCGTCGCTCGCGTTCAATTCCTCCCCCTACAAAAACAAAAGACACCCATAAAGAGTGTCTTTCTTTTTGGTTGCGGGGGTGGGACTTGAACCTCACGACCTCCGGGTTATGAGCCCGACGAGCTACCATCTGCTCTACCCCGCGACATAGGGCTACCATTTCCTGATAGCCTAATTATTCTACCATAAAATTTACGCTTTGTCAAGGCATATTATACCTAAATTAATGAAAAATTTTCCGTTTTACCCCCAAAACCGAAATTTTCGCCATTTTATCACAATTTTTGCACAGAGCAAGCCGCCGTTTTGCTCGTCGGCAGAAAACCGCAAGCGTCTGATCTTGCACACCGAACGCCACGCGCCACACTCGATCGTTCTGCGCGAAGGGCGTAGCCCGAAGTCGAAGAATTCCCCTGTTTTAGCGCTTTACAATAAAAAAGACTCCCAAGCAGAGAGCCTCACAAATAATCAGTTTTTGCGACCAAGAAGAAAATCAACCTCTTCGCCAAAAAAGTCCGCGATTTTACATAGGTTGGTTACCGTTATTTCCCGTTGGCAAAGAAGGTAACGAGAAATAGTCTGCTGCGGAATGTCAACCTTACTAGCAAACTCGGAAATACTCATATCTCCCATAAGCAACCTGAGATTCTGTGCGAATATAACTGTAATTTGATTTTTCATACCTATATTCTACACCAAACGGTGTGTTTTATTTGACAATACACCAAACGGTGTGATATAATTATTTCATTACAAAAGAAGGAGATTGTAAAAATGAAAAAAATTATAAGAAACATTATCGTAACGATGTTACTATTGGTACTATCGCTATTGGTTTGCGGCTGTGATATGCTTATAAACGATGCGGTATCTCTTGAAGTTGTAACACAGGACGATCGTTGTAAGGTTGAAAAAACAGCCAATCCGTACAGTTCAATGGAAATGTTTAAGGATAACAGATACTATTATTACATATTGGACGTTGGAACCGTTCGCAATGTTCCCCTTTGGGAGGGCGATTGTCTGAGCATTGATAAGGGGCAGGGTTCAAAGGAAGTGTCTAAATCCACGCAAACGACGGAAAGCATAACACAGGCGTTAGGAATCATAGAGGAAACTTATTCTGAATTGTCTTACGGGGTTGACGTTGGTTTGGGTAACGAGAATTCAAAAGTCCGTGTTGAGGGTGGCTGGAAGAAAACGAAAGGAGAAAATAAAACCCAGTCGTATAGCATAGAAAATGCCGCGAGCGTTTCGAACGAATACGCAGAAAAGTTTAACGTTGATTTTACAGGAAAGGTTCCTGGAAAATATAAGCTCGTTCAAATTGCAGATGTTAAAATTTACGCAGCCGTAATATATGATACTGAGGTGGATAAATATGAAATCGTTAAGTATTCGTATATTTTAGGAAGCGGATATTGCTTAAGCTACAGTGAAAGCTTTGAGTTTAAAAATTCCTCTGACGGAAAAATTGAGTTTGCATTAGATATAAGTAAGGTTGACGGAAAAATCCCCGAAAGAGAGATTGGTTCGGTAACGGGGAATCCTGATTTACCGCTACCTCCTGAGGAAACAGCTCCCTATATGCTTTATATGGGTAATGGTAAAGAGCAAAAGGTAGACGATAGAGATATTGCAGGCAAAGACATATACGGAGAATTTGATTTCAGCAACCTTGAGCCGTATATGAATGCAAATTATAAGTTTGTTTTCAGTATGCAGATAGAGGGAAAGGAGCAGGAAAAGGGATATCAAGAGGTTCATCTCTTTAACGCATATGGTGAGGAAGTAAGATATTTTGAGTTCGAGTTGGGTGGTTCTGACAAGCAAAAGAGTTACGTTTGGTGGGGAAGCGGAAAAGATTCGTGGAAAACCTATGACGGAGACGATGCTGTAAGCGGATCTAAATGTACTAAGAAAATGCACGTTAAGCTCGGCGCGTGGGGCGAGAGTGAGGACGATTGGTATTGCAGAAACATAAAGGTTAAAATCAGGGTTGAATTAGCCTAAACGTAAAAATCGAAACGTCGATGCGTGGAAAAGCGTGTTGGCGTTTTAATTTGCTAAAAAATACATAAAAATCGTATATTTTTGCAAAATGTGATAAATTTGTGAAAAAACATTGACAATATGCGGGTTTGTATGGTATACTACTCTAAACGGATAAAAATTCATTGCTGGAAAAGGACTGCCATTCTGTACGGGCTCGGGCGAATTGCGTTTTCACCCGAACCGATTGGTTGTTTTACAGAAAAATTCGAAGCAAAGAGCATAAATCCGTTAAAAACGCGGTGAAAAAAACCGTGCAAAAACACAAAAGGAGAGAGAATTTTATGGAAGGAACCTTATGGGCGTTCGTGCCGGCGATAATAGCAATCGTGCTGGCGCTGGTAACCAAGCAGGTTTACGTATCGCTGTTTTTCGGCATATTCGTAGGCGCATTGATGTACGCGGGAGGAGATCCGCTTAACGGAATGTTCACGCTGTATCAAGTAATGAGCGAGAAGGTGGGC
>SVHQ01000237.1 GCA_015055785.1 Clostridiales bacterium
AAAAGAATGCGTTGCAATGCTTTTGGCGGGCGGACAAGGTAGTAGATTGTACGCTCTCACCACGAACATCGCAAAACCTGCTGTAGCATTTGGGGCTAAATATCGAATTATCGACTTTCCGCTTTCCAATTGTATCAACTCCGGTATTGACACCGTAGGTGTTTTGACACAGTATCAACCGCTCGTTTTAAACGAGTATATTGGTAATGGTCAGCCGTGGGATTTGGATAGAACGTATGGTGGCGTACATATTTTGTCGCCCTATCAAGCAAAAACCCGTTCTTCTTGGTATGAAGGCACGGCAAACGCGATTTATCAGAATATGCATTTCATGAAAATGTATAATCCTGAATACGTGTTAATTTTGTCCGGTGACCATATTTATAAGATGGACTATGCAGCAATGTTAAAGGCGCATAAGGAAACGGGTGCAGACTGTACGATCGCGGCTATTAACGTACCTTTAAGCGAAGCTTCCAGATTCGGTATTTTGAATACCAATCCCGATGGTTCAATTTATCAATTTGAAGAAAAACCCAAGGTGCCGAAGAGTACATTGGCTTCGATGGGGATTTATATTTTTACGGCTAAAAAATTATTCGACTATTTAGAAGCGGACGAGGCAAATCCCAATTCTTCTAAAGACTTTGGTAAAGACGTGTTGCCTGCAATGTTAAATGCTGGCGAAAAAATGTTCTCTTACCGTTTTGAGGGATATTGGAAGGATGTTGGTACGATTGCGTCCCTTTGGGAATCGAATATGGACTTGCTCGGTGAAAAGCCTGAATTTGACGTAAGTGATAAATCCTGGAAGATTCATTCCAGAAATCCTTTGGCTCCTCCTGAACATATCGGTAAAAACGGTGTTGTGAAAAATTCGATGGTGGCTTTGGGGTGTGAAATTTACGGTACGGTGGAAAATTCCATTTTGGGTAGTAACGTTATCGTTGAAGAAGGCGCAATCGTTAAAGATGCTGTTGTTTTAGCCAATAGTACCATTAAAGCGGGTGCAAACGTTTCCTATTCCATTATTGATGAAAACGTAACGGTGGGAAAGAATGCGACGATTGGTGTTAAAAAAGATGCAAAATCGGAAATCGTAGTGCTTGGCAGAGGACTTACGGTTGCTGATGGTGTTTCCGTCCTTGAAGGGCAGAAACATGAAAAAGATATTTTAGCATAAGGAGGGATTGAAATATGGCTACATCTGCAATTGGTATTATTTTTTCTAATATGCACGAAGAGAACGTGCCCGAACTCGTTCGTAGAAGAACCATGGCTTCTATCCCGTATGGCGGTAGATATCGTTTGGTCGACTTTGCGCTTTCTAATATGGTAAATTCCGGTATTACCACGGTCGGTTTGATGACCAATAACAATTATCGTTCTTTGATTGATCATATTGGAAGCGGTAAGGATTGGGATTTGGCAAGAAAAGACGGCGGTTTGATTTTATTACCTCCTTTTTCTGAAAAACACGATAAATTGTATACGACACGTTTGGAAGCTTTGGGGTCTTTAACCGGTTTCCTTAGCCGTAGAAATGAAAAATACGTTGTGTTAGCAGATTGCGACGGCGTGGCAAAGTTTGATATTTCCGACATTATTCAATATCATGAAAGCAAGAATGCGGATATTACTTTGGTTTCCCATCACGGAAAAGTAGGGCATCGCTCTGATTTCATGCTTGTGAAAGCGAAAAAAGACGGCCGCATCAATGAAATTGAACTTTCGCCTCATATGAGCGAGGGTAAAAAGGCGGATATATTTATTAACGTAATGGTTATTAACCGTCAATTGTTGCTCAATTCCGTTGAAGATTGTGTAATCCATGGCTTTAATAGCTTTGAAAATGATATTCTTGTTAAACAATTGGATAGCTTGAAAATTTATCGCTATGATTTTAAGGGCTATTACGCAGGTATTGACTCTATGGCGGCATATTATAAGCATAATATGGAATTGCTTGAAAAGGATGTGCGTGATGAATTGTTTGGTGATAGAGACATCTATACGAAAGTTCGTGATAGTGCACCTTCGAAATATGGCGAAAATGCGGTCGTGAAAAATTCGTTGATTTCCGATGGTTGTGAAATTGAAGGTGTTGTGGAAAACTGTATTCTCTTCCGTGGTGTAAAAGTTGGAAAGGGTGCGGTTGTGCGTAACTCGATTATCATGCAGGATGCGATCATTGGAGCGAACACATCTTTGGATTGTGTTATTACAGATAAAAACGTTGTCATTAGCGCAAAGAAGACGTTGAGTGGCTGCGCAGAATTGCCGTACTTCATTCAAAAAGGAACCATGCTTTAATAGAAGTGTACATAGGACCTATGTTTGGCATAGGTCCTATGTGTAATTATGCAATATAGATTTAATTTAAAGGAGATAATATAATGTCGGAACAAAAAACTAAAACGAATACAGAAAAAACAACAAAAGAAAAAGTTGCAACGAAAAAGAAAATAGAGGTATTGAAGGAATCGAGCTTTGATTTTCTTGAAAATTCGAGTGTTTTAGAGCCTACATTGGTTACTAAACGTAAAATTTTGTTTGTTGCTTCTGAAGC
>SVHQ01000025.1 GCA_015055785.1 Clostridiales bacterium
GGTGGTGACAAATCGCACACAGGATAAAATCCTGCTGGCGAAACATGTGGAGGACGATGATTTTATCTTGTTTGCAGGGTATATCAAGAAAGGTGAAAGCGCCGAAAAAGCAATTCCTCGAGAAATCAAGGAAGAACTTGGTCTTGACGTTGTTAAGGCTAAATATATGTCCTCGCGCTATCACGCAAAAAAGGACGTATTGATGCTGAACTTCATCGTCATCGTAGAAGAAAAGCCTATCAAACTCCAAGAACAGGAAATCGCTGAAGCGCGTTGGTGTTCTCCCGAAGAAGCGTTAGAGCTGATTCGCAAAGGCACCACGGCAGAATATTTCCTTACGCACGCCGTCCGCGAGTTAAAGAAGAAAATTTAATGCAATCCCCAAAACCGTTCGATAAAATTCGAGCGGTTTCTTTTATAAAAATACACCCGATGATTAAAACAATTAGCCTATTCATCAAAAAACTCTATCCGCTACTTATAAAAAAATAATCCTGTATGCCAATATTTCTTCGCTGAGCCATTGACTTTTTTTACCTGTTTTGTTATAATATAAGATAGTATAGTTATACGAATACTAACGAGGAGCTTTGGGAGGCACGGTCATGTACAAAATCGGATTCGACAATAAGAAGTACCTTTCTATGCAATCAGAAAAGATACAAGAACGCATCGATTCTTTTGGAGATAAGTTGTATTTGGAATTTGGCGGGAAACTTTTCGACGATTACCATGCCGCGCGCGTTTTACCTGGTTTTGAACCAGACAGTAAAATTAAAATGCTCTCCAAATTAAAGGATATTGCCGAAATCCTCGTCGTTATCAGCGCGAACGATATCGTGAAAAATAAATACCGTAGCGACCTTGGTATTACCTACGATGCAGACGTTATTCGTCTTATTGATATCTTTAAAAGCAAAGGTTTGTACGTAGGTAGCGTTGTCATGACAATGTATCAGCCGCAGCCTGCCGTGGATGCTTTCATCAAGCGTTTGAATAATCTTGGCATCGACGTGTATAAACATTATGCTATAGAAGGTTACCCTTCCGACGTGGCGAAAATTGTTAGCGAAGATGGGTATGGGAGAAATGAATATATTCCCACCAAACGCCGCCTCGTCATTGTCACGGCTCCCGGCCCCGGCAGCGGCAAAATGGCAACTTGCCTCTCTCAATTATATCATGAAAATTTACGCGGCGTGAAAGCTGGCTATGCTAAATTTGAGACTTTCCCCGTTTGGAATCTCCCCCTTTCCCACCCCGTCAACGTGGCTTATGAAGCAGCCACTGCCGACCTTAACGACGTCAATATGATTGACCCTTTCCATTTGGAAGCTTATCAAACGCTTGCCGTTAATTACAATCGCGACGTGGAAATCTTCCCCGTTGTGTCGGCAATGCTGGAGAAAATTCTTGGTTTCTCCCCCTATAAATCCCCTACGGATATGGGCGTAAACATGGCAGGGAATTGCATCATCGACGATAAAGCTTGCCGCGAGGCTTCCTTAAATGAAGTCATTCGCCGTTACTACGCTGCATTATGCGATGCAAGAAAAGGGCTTATCAGCAAAGAAGTTGTGGCAAAATTAGAGCTTTTGATGAGCAAATTGAGCATCTCTCCCGAAAACAGAAAAGCGATTATCCCAGCGCTCGAAAAGTCCATGAAAACAAATGCACCTGCTGTTGCCATTGAGCTCAACGACGGCAGAATCGTAACAGGCAAAACGGGAAATCTACTCGGCGCGTCAGCAGCTTGTCTGTTAAACGCATTAAAAGTGTTGGGCGGCATCGACGATGATATTGAGCTTATCTCCCCGACGATTATCGAGCCTATACAAAAATTAAAAGTCAATCACATGGGTTCACTCAATCCTCGTTTGCATACGGACGAAGTTTTGATGGCGCTTGCTATCTGCGCCGTAACCGACCCAAAAGCAAAACTTGCCATGGAACAATTAGATAAATTAAAAAATTGCGAAATTCACTCCACGGTCATTCTCGCACACACCGATGAAAAAACCTTTAAAACGCTGGGAATGCATCTCACTTGCGAGCCACAACGTTTTGTATCATGTTAAAATATACGATAAAGCAAAAAACGAACTCCAAAGAGTTCGTTTTTTATTTCATCTCGTACATGGTACGTCTATTTTATTCAGGAAGTTTCATATCCCCTTCCTTAATCCAGCCCTTTTTGCGCATAAACTCAGATATAAACCAATTCAGCAAAGCAGGCAAAATAATCATCAACAACACAATGCCAACATAGCCAAGCCAGCCTTCCGTATAATTAAACAAATCGAACACGCCAACAAAACCGCTGGTACCCATGCCGCCGCCCGAACTGCCACATTTCAACTTGAATAAGCAAGTGGAAAGAGGTCCGCAAATGGCACTGGAAATAATCATCGGCAACATAATGACGGGTTTTTTCATAATGTTGGGGATTTGTAACATACTCGTACCAATCCCTTGCGCAATCAAACCGCCAAACTTATTTTCACGATAGCTGGCTACGGCAAAGCCGACCATGTGACAAGCGCAGCCCACCGTTGCCGCACCACCTGCAAGCAACATCGCTTCATAACCCTCAGCCATAACGCCTTGTGCCAAAACGGGGCTTGCAACAGCCACCCAAATAGCAGCAGAAGATGTGGGCATCGTCAGCAAAACACCCATAATCACGGCAATCACAATCCCCATGATAAACGGCGTCGCTTCCGTTGCAATTGCAATCAGAGCTCCCAATTGATTGACGAGCCAAATAAAAGGATACGCCGCAAACACACCGCCAAGCGACAACACCAACGCCCCCAACGGCACCAAAAGTATATCTAATTTTGTTTTTCCTGCGTATAATTCCACGATTTCCACTACCACCATGGTAACAACGTACGCGCCGATGGGATTCCCAGGCGCACCCAACACAAAACCCGTCAACGGCGCCGCGCCCACCATCAATTTATCGGCAAACGCGCCCACCATGCCTGCCACAGCCGCAGAAAAAATCAACAATTTATTCTTCCCTAAGGCGTGCGCAATCCCAATTCCGATGCCTGCACCCATTAAGGTTTTGGCGATGCTCGCTATGTAGGTCAATGTCGCCCCGACATAATTGCCGTCCCCTATCTTATTCACCCAGCCGGCTATCTGCGCCAAAATCGTGCCTGCTATCAACGTTACAAACAAACCTTGCGCCATGCCCGAAAACGCTGTGATAAAAAAACGCTTGGGCAGGGTCTTGAAATAATTAGCCACTTTCTCTTTTTTCATTGTTCAAATCTCCATCAAGGCGGATATTTATTAAAGCACTCCCATTATATTCCCTAAATCGATAAAAGTCAAGCGATTTAACCCAATCGATAAAAAATTATTGATTCGATAATTTTTAGCGTAGGCTCGCCATCTTCCCACCCTGTCGTTGCGAGCGAAACAAAGTAAAGCGTAGCAATCTCATAGAAATCATAGCCTTATTTTATACGAGATTGCCACATTACGCTCCATTACCTTCCGCTTCATTCGCAATGACAAATGCAACACAAAAAGCAAAACGCCGTCCCCTGCCACGAGCGGAGAACGGCATTTTTTAATTTGTTTGATTATTTCCTTTCAAAGCTATCGCAACAAGTGCAGCTTTCTGCATCACAGCTACACGTATTGCCTACGTGGATTTTTCTAAGCGTACAATAATCGCCAGAACGGTTGTACTTACATTCCGTTACGCCACAGCCAATGGAAGTATTCACTTCTTGTTTGTTTTCATTCATCATAATCAAATTCCTCCTTTAAAGGTGAGAACAGTATATGCAAATTTGCAAAAGACTATTGACATTTTGCAAAATTTCCTGTAAAATAGTATTGGAAATATTTAGGGATAAGAAAAAGGCAATTTACGCCTTTCGCCCTTGAAGCAATTTCAGAGCAGGAGGATATGTATATGAAAGTTATTTTAAAAGCAGACGTGAAAGGCACGGGTAAAAAAGGCGACGTTGTAGAAGTCGCTGACGGTTATGGCAGAAACTTCCTTATTAAAAAAGGACTTGCAGCAATCGCTACGGCAAGCAACGTAAACGAGGCACAACAAAAAAAGGAAGCGGCAGCTTTCCATAAAGCGGAAGAAGTGAAAGCATTGAAAGCTTTAGCAGATTCCTTAAACGGCAAAACCGTGACGGTGAAAATCAAAGTAGGCGAAAATGGCAAAGTGTTCGGAAGCGTAACAGCAGCGCACGTTTCGGAAGCGCTTACGGGCATGGGTTTTGACATTGATAAAAAGAAAATTAAGATGGACGGCGTTAAAAACGTGGGCAGTTACCCTGCAGAAATCCGTTTAATGGAAAACGTTATTGCCAAAATCACTGTTGTGGTGGAAGGTCTTTAATGACAACGATTCTAATCGCAAACTCCGCGGAGCAATTTCCGCGGAGTTTTTATACAAAATTATGCAACAATCCCCCTATAAACCACTTGCGAGCGTCATAAAAATATGGTAAAATACACGTAGATAAAATAAGAAGGTCGTTATTATGAGCGAACAAGAAAATAAGACGGACGCGTCGACACCGGCAAACCGTCCACCCAAAATCACCAAACACGATATCGAGCACTCCTCCACCACCACAAAAGGAAGAGCGCTTTTAATCATAAAATCTATTATCTATACGGTGATTTCCTCTTTGCTTATCGCGGTTGCCGCGTACAGCCTTATCACCCCCAACAACTTCACGATTGGCGGTGTATCGGGTATTGCCATTCTTTTGGAAATCATCACGCATGGGAAGATGCCGCAAAGTATTGGTGTGTTAGCACTCAACCTACCTCTCATCGTGCTTGCCGTTTTCTTTGTCAAAAAGAAATTCGCCATTCTTTCCACAGCAAATATCCTCTTGCAATCGTTATGGCTGTTTATTTTAGAGAATCTCTTGCCCAATTTAAAAATACAATTTACGGGCGGTGAAAGTGAAAAAATCTTCGCAGCCCTTGCCGCCGGCGTTTGTATCGGCGCTGCAATCGCACTTGCTTTTAAAGTGGGGGGCAGCACGGGCGGCACGGATATTTTAGCTGTTCTCATTCAGAAAAAAATCACAGCGACTTCCATTTCGTCCATGATTTTCATGATTAACTGCGTTATTATTGGCGCATCGTTGTTTGTTTTCTACGACAGCGAAAAAATGTTGGCTTATAATTTACTTCCCATTATGCTCGCTACGTTCGAATCGTATATCGAGAGCAAAACAAATGAATCGGTCACCTATGGTTTCCAATCGGCAATCGAATTCCGTATCATCACCGACAAACCTGAAGAAATGTCGAATATACTGATGCGCGAACTCAGCCGCGGCGTCACGTCACTCCCTGCGACGGGTATGTACACAAACGAAACGCATTCCATGCTCCTTTGCGTAGTCAGCCGCCGCCAAGCGGCAACCGTTCGCCGTATCATGAAAACGGTTGACCCCGATTCTTTTGCGGTTATGTCCAATGTTTCACAAGTATTGGGACTTGGTTTTTACAGAGAAGAAGTGTAAAAAATCCCCTTTCTTTCGGTTTTAAAAATTGAATATGCTGAAAAGGAGAAAATACGTTTTTCTCCTTTTTCTTTAAGGCATTCAAGCCATTTCCTCTGCTTTTTCTCCTTTTTACGTCCAAGAAATTGTTTTTTTTCGAATAAAATACAAAAAAACCCTTATTTTTCAAGGTTTTCAGCAATTTTTTTACGATGGGTACTTGACAAAATCTAACAGATAGGCTATAATAAGATTACTTAAAGATTTTGCGTTTTTAAGAAATAATTATAAAAAAGGGGATTTACTCTTATGAACAAAGGCGAATTGATTAAAGCAATGGCAGAAAAAGCAGGTTTCACACAGAAAGATGCAGCAGCAGCATACGACGCATTCGTAGAAGCAGTTACGGACGCTTTGAAAGCTGGCGAAAAAGTACAACTCATCGGCTTCGGTACGTTCGAAGTTAAGAACGTTGCTGCAAAAGAAGGCATCAACCCTCAAACGAAAGCAAAGGTTAAAATTCCTGCTTGCAAGAAACCCGTTATGAAATTCGGTAAAGCTTATAAAGATATCATCAACAACTAATTCATGTAGAGATAAAAAATCCGAGGCAATCTCCTCGGATTTTTTTCTTTATGATAAATTCGCATATTGACTCTTCCAAAGCTCCGCATAAAACCCGCCCTTTTTCAGTAGCTCCTCATGCTTGCCCACATCCACAATCTCCCCTTTATCTATGGCTAAAATCTTATCCGCGTGCACAATGGTCGAAAGTCGGTGCGCAATTATGAAACATGTTCTATTCTTTTGCAATTTATCCATGGCTTTTTGAATATAAATTTCCGTACGCGTATCCACGTCTGACGTTGCTTCATCGAGTATCAATATAGGCTTATCCGATAAAAAAGCGCGCGCAATCGTCAACAATTGTTTCTGTCCGCCCGAAAGTGCCGTCCTTTCCGAAAGTACCGTATCATAGCCGTTCGGTAACAAAGAAATAAATGCATCTGCGTATGCCGATTTTGCGGCGCGCTCTACGTCCTCGCGCGTCGCCCCTGCTTTACCGTAAGCGATATTTTCTGCTACACTTCCCTCAAACAACCACGTATCTTGTAACACCATGGAAATATTTTCTCGTAAGACCTCTCGATTCATCTGAGCAATATCTTGTCCATCTATATAAATCTTGCCTTTTTGCGGCTCGTAAAAGCGCATTAAAAGGTTGACAAGCGTCGTTTTTCCACCGCCCGTCGGCCCTACAACAGCTATCTTCTGCCCTGCCAAAGCGTCTAAAGAAAGTCCTTTCAACACTTCTTTCCCCTCTACGTAGCCAAAATGCACGTCATCAAAACACACGTTGCCCTCTACCGCAGAAGCAAACGAACCCGTTTCCACCGACATTTCCTTTTCTTCTAAAAATTCATAAACCTTTTTCGCCGAAGAACCTAAAAGCTGCACAGAAGAAAAACCATTGGCAATCAGCATTAGAGGCGTAGAGAAATTTTTGGAATACAACACAAGCGTTACCACCGTTCCTACGTCCATTTCTCCTTTCACCGACAAGTAGCCGCCCAAAAGGCAAACCACGATAAAAGACAGATGATTCACAAAACCGACAACGGGCTGCACAAGAGCCGAAAGAAAATTGGCCTTTTTAGAAATCTTGGATAAACGCTCGCTTATCTGCAAGTACGTTTCCTGCCTACCCCTTTCCATACCAAAGCTTTTCACCGTTTCCAACCCACCGTACGTTTCCTCTGCAAAGGCATACAATTTATCATATTCATTCCATAATTTGTCATATTCCTTTGCACTGGTTTTCGCTATCACGGTAGATATCACGGCGGAAAGAGGCGTTAACAGCAATACGATGGTCGCTATCAAAGTATGTTCCGAAAGCATCATTACAGTCATGACAATAATTTGCAACCCACCCATAATGGTTACGTCAATCGTTTGGTTAATATTCCAACCCATAGTGCCTACGTTATTATGTACGCGGGAGAGCATCTCGCCGATAGTCGTTTTATCCAAATAGGAAAGAGGCAAACGAGAAATTTTATCCGAAAGCTGAATACGTTTCCCTGCCGTAATCCTATTCGTCGTCGTATGATTGATTAAAAAAGCTTTCAAAAAGGAGAATAACGCATAACACGCATACACCAGCAAAAGCCACCATATCGGCTCTTTCAAACCATTTAAAAATGTGGCTGCGTCCCCACCATACAGTGAATAATCACTCAACGCGCCCACCAATCTTCCGACAAGCTTTGGTGAAATCACGTTACATACAATCACGCCTACGGCGCAAAAGAAAATCAGCACCAACCACCCCCACACGGCGGATAAATCCATTACCATTTGACAAAGCGCCCACAATGCGCCTTTTTTTTCTTTTATTTTACTTTTCATTCGATACCCCCCATTTGCGAAAGGTGAATTTCACGATACAATGCACACTTTTCAAGCAGTTCCTCATGCTTACCCATAGCCAAAACTTTGCCTGCATCAAAAACGAAGATATTATCACAGGTCTTTGCCGTGGAAACACGTTGCGTGACAATTATCTTCGTTTTCCCCGCAAGCCGTTTTTTCAGTCTTGCGCGCAAACGCGACTCCGTTAAAAAGTCCAAAGCTGAAAAGCTATCGTCAAAAATATACACCGCCGCATCCTTTAACAGTGCGCGCGAAATACAAACACGCTGCTTTTGTCCACCCGATAGATTACCACCACGCTCCTCAATTGCGTAGGAAAGACCTTCTTCATGTTCTTCCAAAAAATTTTGCATTTGCCCATCGCAAAGCGCCGTATACACCCTTTCGTCCGTATTATTTTTTGCCGTATCCACGCTTTCTTTTAATTTACCTGAAAATACTATATCACGTTGACGCACACAAGAAACACAAGCACGCACCGCCGCAGGCGCATACGCAGAAATATCCTTATCCCCAAAATATATCTTGCCTTCCGTCGGTTTATCCAGCCCACACAAAAGACGCACCAAAGTGCTCTTGCCCGAGCCCGTACCGCCGATAAATGCCACCGTTTCTCCTTGATGAATCGTTGCCGACACGCCCGATAACGCAAGGGCATCGCCTGCATACGAAAAGCCCACGTTTTCCATACGAATACTACCGTCTGCGTGCAATGTTTGAAAATCAAAATCTGCATTTTCGTCTTTTGTGTGCAAAATCTCCAACAAACGCTTACAATTTATACGAAATCTGGGAATTTCAGCAAGAAAATAGGACACGCTTAATATGCCGCTTGTAATCATACCTACGTATTCCATCACCGCAAACACACCGCCTGCCGTCAACAACGTATCAGGTTGCGTGAGTTGTTTTGCTCCGACTGCAATAATGAAAATAGTGGCAACGTTCAATACAAACATGGATATCGGCGCAATCAAATCCGAACGCATATTCCCACGCACAATACTTTTCGACATGATTCGCGTTGCGTCCACTATTTTTTCTTGTTCCGTCTGTTCTTGGTTAAAAGCGCGTACCACGCGTATTCCCGATAAACGCGAACGTATCAACGCATTTTGTTTATCTATCTGTTTTTCTGAAATATCCCAATGTTTGTGGGTATTTCGGCTGCACAAAAACGCCACAATCACCACCACAGGCGTAAACGCCAATAAAATACATGCTAACGCCGCCGATTTACGAAAGGCAAGTATCGTACCGGCAATCAATGTAATCGGAATAGAGGATAACATGGAAATCACCGTCCCCATTACGTCGCCTACGCGATCCACGTCGTCAATCGAACGGGTAAGAAGCGCGCCCGCACCAAAAGCTTTTGCATCCTTAGGGGACATACAAAGCACTTTTTTAAATATCCGTATCCGCAAATCATGATTAAAACTAATAATCGCATCATTCCCTATTTTATAAGAAGCAACCACCAATGCCACGTCCGCCACGGTAACCGCCGCCATCCATGCGCACGCCTTATATACGTACTGCAAATCACCTTTATGTATCCCAAAATCCACCACGTTTGTCATGAGCGTCGGAAGTGCCACCATGCAAAGCGTGCCAAGTACGTCCAATAAAAACGTGATGCCAAGCGGTAAAATATATTTTTTTATTCCCTTAAAAATTTCCCTCATACTTACTCCTTGGAAAAACTTTTTTCATCATCCGCTTGTCGATTTTCCTCAAAAAGCACAAAAAAAATGCGCAAAGAACTGACTTTGTCTTCACACATAAAAATACACGCAGAAAAAACGTAATATTTTACGCTGAGATAAACATTCGTCAAATCTGAAAAAAATCGCAAGCCAAAAAACACCCTATACGGGATCTTTCAACTATTACTCTTTTTCTCAAATATTCATCGTCATGTTTATTCTCTTCCTGCTCCTTACATTATTCAATTATATGTATTATACTCCCCATTTCTTACAATGTCAAGTATTTTATGAAAAATTCTCATATTTATAAAAACAAAACGCGAGCCCCCTTTACATTACAAAGGGAGCTCGTTCTTATTGATATTTATTTTCTATCGGCAAAATAATTAATCTTCATCGCTTGCTTTACTTCGTCAAGGGTCTGTGCAGCAACCTTTCTCGCCTCTTCGCTTCCCTTATACAAAATATCCCAAACGGCAGGCAAATCCTTTGCCAACTCCTCACGATGTGTACGGATAGGCTCCAACGTTTCCTGCATAACTTCGTTGAGGAACTTCTTCACTTTCATATCCCCCAAACCACCGCGTTCGTAATGTGCTTTCAATTCATCTAAATTCGCATAGTCGGGTAAATATTTCTTGAAATGTTCTTCGTTCGAGAAAGCGTCAAGATAAATAAAAGTGGGATTATTTTTCGTATCACCAGGGTCGCTCACCTTGATATGATTGGGGTCAGTGTACATACCCATAACCTTACGTTTGATTTCGTCCGCGCTGTCGGAAAGATATATACAATTGCCAAGCGATTTACTCATCTTCGCCATACCGTCCGTACCAGGCAAACGCAAACATGCCTTGTTATCAGGCAATACCGCTTTCGGTTCTACAAGCGTTTCGCCATACAAACCGTTAAAGCTTCTCACAATTTCACGCGCTTGTTCAAGCATAGGCAGTTGATCTTCCCCAACGGGAACGGTCGTTGCTTTGAATGCCGTAATATCCGCCGTTTGTGATACGGGATAGGTCAAGAACCCCATGGGAATGGAAGCTTCGAAATTACGCATTTTCAATTCCGCTTTCACCGTCGGATTACGTTCCAAACGAGCAAGCGTAACAAGATTCATATAATAAAAAGTAAGTTCGGTGAGCTGTTCCACGTAAGACTGAATGAAAATTGTCGATTTATTGGGGTCAAGACCGCAAGCAAGATAATCCAGCGCAACTTCCGTAATATTTGCGCGCACTTTATCGGGATTATCGAAATTGTCAGTGAATGCCTGCGCGTCTGCAATCATGATGTAAATTTTATCAAATTTACCGCTATTTTGCAATTCCACGCGGCGTCTTAAAGAGCCTACGTAATGCCCAATATGCAATTTCCCTGTGGGTCTGTCACCCGTCAAAATAATATTTTTCATCTGCTTTTCTCCTATACTCTCTTTTTAGGTATAATATGTCTATATTTTTCGCATACTGCGGATATGAAACGAAACTATTCCATCGCCACCGCGGCGTGCTTCTTAATTGCTGCATTTTTTATCTTTACAAGCAACCATGTACGCGTTGAACACTCTCTTTCCCCCGATTATTCCAAAGAAATCACACAACGTTTTCATTGGGAGAAAGACGAGCCCGCGTTAAAAACGCCAAAACTTGATAGAAATTTCTTTTCACATTTTCCGCGCTGAGTTCTGCTCAGCGTTTTTATTTATTTTGCGCCGTACACTTCGCGATATTTATACATAGCAGGCAAATATTCCTTACCGTCCACTACGCCCTCTTCAATCGCTGCGATGATATCGTCCATCGTTACAACGGAATATACGTCAATGCCAAATTCTTTCTTTGCCTCGGACACAGCCGACAAATCGCTTGTCAAACCCTTTTCGCGTCTATCCACGGAAATAATCATGCCCACCACTTGCACTTTTGCTGCCGCTTCCAATTTCGGCAAAATTTCACGCAAAGCCTTTCCCGACGTCATAACGTCCTCGATGATGATGACCTTTTCCCCGTCCACAAGCTGTTTTCCAACAAACAAACCGCCTTCACCGTGGTCTTTGGCTTCCTTTCTATCAAAGCAATAGTTGATTTCTTTATCATAGCCGTGATACATAGCCACTGCCGTTGCTACAGAGAGAGGTATCCCTTTATACGCAGGGCCTACCAGCGTTTCCGCTTCTAAACCGTTTTCCATAATACAAGCGGCATAATACTCACCCAATTTTGCAAGCTGTTTGCCTGTTTTATAATTCCCTGTGTTAATGAAATAAGGTGCAATTCTGCCGCTCTTGAGGGTAAATTCCCCAAACTTCAACACGCCGTTGTTCACCATAAAACGAATAAATTCCTGCTTATACGTATATTCCATAATGCCTTTTCTCCTTTATTTTTCAATGAATGCATCGATTATTTCCCATTTAATTGTAACGTTCCCGTCAATTCCGCAACGTTAGCTACGTTATGTTTATCACACCAAGCGTTCAAGCCCTCGATAATTTTCGGCATTGCGTAAGGGTCGCTAAAATTCGCCGTACCTACCTGCACCGCCGTTGCACCAGCCATTAAAAATTCAATCGCGTCCTCAGCGCACGTGATACCGCCCATACCAATCACGGGAATCTTCACAGCCTGCGAAGCCTCGTAGGTCATGCGCACCGCAATCGGTTTTACGCCCGCCCCCGACACACCGCCCGTATTATTGGCGATGATGGGTCTGCGGCGTTCGATGTCAATTGCCATGCCTGTCAAAGTATTGATGAGAGAAATACAGTCCGCACCGCCGCGCTCCGCCGCTTTTGCGTTTTCCGCGATACTCTCGACGTTGGGGGATAATTTTACGATAAGCGGCGTACTGCCCGCGCCTTTTTTTGCCACGCGCGTCACTTCTTCCACCGTTTCAGGCTTAATACCAAACGCCATACCGCCGCTTTTCACGTTAGGGCAGGAAATATTCAGCTCAATCATATCGACTTTTCCGCTAAGCCGCGCGCAGATTTTTTCATAATCGTCCAACGTTTTACCTGCCACATTCGCAATCACACGCGTGCCCGTTGATTTTAACCATTCCAAATCATGTTCTATGAAATGTTCTACGCCGGGGTTTTGCAAACCGACCGCGTTCAAAATCACGCCGCGCGATTCGGCAATACGCGGCACAGGATTGCCAAGACGAGGTTCTAACGTCAAGCCTTTCGTGGAAACGCCACCGATTTGCCCAATATCGTAAAGTTCGTTAAACTCGCGCCCAAACCCGTAGGTACCGCTCGCCGCAATCAAGGGATTTTTAAACTGAACACCACAAAGATTCACCGATAAATTCGCCATAATTTTTATCCTTTCTTATATCAAACTAAGCCTAAGGGATTCCTTTCTCTACCCTTACAATATCACGTCTTTTGCGTTAAATACAGGTCCGTCTTTACACACGCGCGCGTGCTGACCGTTTGTCATATCGCATACACACACAAGACACGCACCAATGCCGCAACCCATTCTTTCTTCCAAGGAAACGAAACAATTCAAGTTTTCCTTTTCTACCACTGCTTTCAAAGCGCGGAGCATGGGAGTAGGTCCACACGCCAACACCACGTCAGGACGGTTGCCTTTTTCTAAATCCGCAACAAAAGCTTGCACAGCGTTCATCTGCTCGCCATAGCTCCCATCGTCCGT
The DNA here is from genome assembly GCA_015055785.1 of Clostridiales bacterium. The sequence goes on from SVHQ01000025.1 coordinate 13,324, forward strand.
CACCGCAACAAAACGAGTTGCTTTTTTAAATTCTTCTACGCCGCACACCGCGTCCTTGTTTCGATAACCGATGTATGCCGAAATGATTTTTTCACCATAATATTCACGCAAAACGGAAATGAGCGGGAATACGCCAACACCGCCGCCAACAAGCGCAATTTTCTTTTCATTTTCTTCCACAAAAAATCCGTTTCCAAGCGGCATAAGCACGTTTAATCTCACACCTGCCCCCATCGTTTTCAATTTTTGTGTACCCTCGCCTTTGATTTGATAACAGAAAGTGACTTCATTGGAATCCACTTTACAAACAGCGATAGGACGACGCAAAAGATGCGTTCCGCCGACGGAGATATCCCCAAATTGTCCGCAACGCACCTTGGCTTCTTCTCCAAGGTCAAACGTCACCGCGTAGATATTTTCCGCTATTTTCTCATTCTTTACAATCGTTGCAACGTAATCTTTCATAATTTGAAAATCCTTATTATAAACAAAGCCTCAACGGCATTAAAAATGCCAATTCACGCACCGCAAGGCGCAATGCACTGAGCGTAGCGAAAATTCACGCAAGGCAGAGCCTTGCAATTCACTTTTTTACTTTTTCATCACGCCGATAACGGACGAAAGGTCTTTCTGCATTGCAATACAAGCCGCACGTGCCGCATCGTAATAGGTGCCGCCGTTCTTTTTATACGCACAGAGAATACCGCGCGAATTGTTCACCACGCCACCAAGTCCATTTTTGCCAAAACAGCTCTTTAACATTTCCGCGTTGCCGCCCTGCGCACCGTAGCCAGGAATAAGGAAGAATGTATGCGGCAACACTTCTCTTAATCTTGCCGCTTCCATGGGATGCGTCGCACCTACCACCGCGCCTACCGCCGAATAACCG
>SVHQ01000238.1 GCA_015055785.1 Clostridiales bacterium
CGGGGCTATCATTGCTTTGGCGTTGATTATCACGGGGCATAAACCGAAACGCTTTCATCAGTACATCTACTTTGAAGTAGGGTATAATTGGGGCTGTTTTGAGGTCGGTGGGTTCTTTGTGGTGGATAAATACGCAAGCATACGAACCATTCGCCACGAGGCTGGACACGGAATACAGAATATTATTTTAGGACCTCTTATGCCGTTCTTGGTTAGCATTCCATCTGCGACGAGATATTGGTATAGGGAATACCTTGTTAGGAAGAAAAAGAAACTCCGTAGCGAGTTGCCACCTTACGATTGCATTTGGTTTGAAGGCTGGGCAACGAAACTCGGTGAAAAATATTATAATCAGGAGGTTAAGTAATGGAACAGTATTTAGAACTTATAAGCGTACCCGCAATTGCGGCGGTTGTGTATTGGGTAATTGAACTCATCAAGTACACGGTAGGGGGCAATGAGAAATTTAAGAGGTTTATTCCTTTGGTTTCTGCTGCTTTGGGTATCGTGTGTGGGGTGGTTTGCTATTTCGCAATTCCCACGATTATCCCTGCAGAAAACCTTCTCGTAGCGATTATAATCGGTGCGGCGAGTGGCTTAGCGGCAACGGGTGCAAATCAAGTATTCAAGCAACTGTCCAAGACGGACAAAGACAAAACTGAATAATATCATAAGAGCCTATCTGGGAATTTTTCCTGGGTAGGCTTATTTTTGTTTTTAGGGGGAAATGGCGGATTTATGCGAGGATATCAATTTAACTTGACAAAATTTGAAAAAATCTTATAATAATATATAGGGTAGGGCGATTTTTGGGTCATACAGTATGATATAATTAATATGAGGTAGTTGGTTTGGAAACGAAAAAATTCTTGATTGTTCTTATTTTGCGGATACTTGAAACGGATAGTAGCAAGGAAAATCCATACACGCAGGTTCGTATTGCAAACGAAATTTCCAAAGCCTATCCGTGTGATAGAAAGACCGTGGGTAGAAATATAAAATTCTTGATGGAACTTAAGTTTCCTATAGTTAAGACAAAGAAAGGATTTTATATGGATGGAAAAACGTTCTCTTTATCCGAGATAGATTTTGTCAAAACGGCTATTATGGGCGCGGAAGGAAAATCCACTGAAGAAAAAGACGAACTCGTTAAAAAATTAACTTCCTTAATGTCAAAAAAATATGATATGTCATGAAGGAACACCCAAATGGAAGAATGCCACGCTTGGACGATTGAGGAAGATGCATATTGCTGTCGAATGTATATTTGGTATATGTTTGCGTTGCAACCCGAAGCAGATAAAAGGAATTGTGATTTAAGACCATTCCCCGAATATAAGAAAATGCTTAAAATCAAAAGTCCTAAAAGTTTGATTAAAGAGGTTACGGATTTCTTTGATATTTCGGAAAGGGAAACATCTATAAGATTTCAAAAAATTAAAGGGATTTCCAACGAACTGCATAGGAAGGACGATTTGGTGCCAATTCGACCTTGTAGGCGATACCCAAAGCAACTGCAGGAAGTGTTTTTCCTTACAATTGACGAAATAGGAAAGATGTTGCGAAAAACGGCTCTGCCAAGTCTTATTGAAAACAGGATGGCGGCGGCTCAAGATAAAATCAATGAGTGCGGTAAGGATTTAATATCGCAAGACTAACATAGAAAAGGAAAGAAGATGAAAGACTGGCAAGTAAGGATTAACAATAACAATGCGTTATGGAATGAGGTGGCAAGGATAAATGCTGCGTATAAATCGTATAATTTCAATGCGATTAATTGCCCTATGGCGTTTGAATACAGTAAGCAAACGAGTGGTTCAAAATTCACTTCTTGCTTTTCACTCGACCCTGTCCCTGAAGAATACAAAAGAATTATGGGGGATAGGTTTGATTTTGGGAAGTATTTGGTAGAGCAGATATTAGACAACAAGCAGGCTTACGAACAGATAGTTAACAAGCATATTGCGACGTTCGAGATTTATACCAAGTATAAAAATGAAATTGATGCCGTTTTTGAAAGATTAAAGCTATTCAAAAAAGAGGATTATGACAAGGAAAAACCTAAAAAAAGAAGTGCAATCGCTCGTTTTTTTGTGGACGATTCAACTCACGAACACTACAGATATTCGGAATTTGTCGACAAACAAAGATATGAGGAAGAAGCCTTAAAAAATCGCATTTATAAACCCGTATTTCCTTACATAGTGTTTCATTTGTCTGCGGTTACGCCTTGGAAGTACCATAAGGAAGATTTTAGATATGAGTTCTCTGATATTGTGGTTTGCTATAAGAGAGCGTTGGGCAAAGTGGGGCAAATGACGTTCGTTCAAGAACAACGCCGAATGGTGACCGACGATATGAGATATAATGTTTTGAAACGAGATGGCTTTAGGTGTTGTATTTGTGGCGCAACCGCAAAGGATGGCGTAAAGTTGGAAGTTGACCATATTATCCCCGTATCCAAAGGTGGGAAGTCGACGATGAATAATTTGCAGACGTTATGTGAAAGATGTAACCGTGGAAAGAGAGATAAATTATAATTTGGGTAGTGG
>SVHQ01000239.1 GCA_015055785.1 Clostridiales bacterium
ATATAAGGCATTTTATAAATCGGCGTAAACATAATATCCGCATCGAATTCTTTTACAAGATCGATAAGTTGCTGATTGCGCCAACGCCCTATTTTCCAAAGGAAGTTGCGACCCCAACTAAAAATTCGCAGATGCGTCTTTCTTGCCATATTCATCAGCTTTAATTCGGACCCCTGCAAATCGTTACCCGCATCTTGTTCGGTTACCCTTTTCCCAACGATATTCTTCTTATTTTTAAGATTTGCAACAATCTGTTGCATAGAAATCTGATAATATTGGATATTTTTCATTTCCGTATTCGGCAATCCGCTCATACAGTAAATATTCAAAATCTCAATATCGTCCATTCCGCTGAATAAATCGGTAAACACCTTACCAAAACTATTGTTTTTATTCCAAGGATAATCGGAAATAATCAGTAATTTCATTGGTAAATCACTCCTTAACGCCCTCTATGATTCAAATAAAAGCCCAATACTCTTGCCATACCGCCATACCCAAGTAATTTATAGACTTTTAAAGCCTTCTTAACCTTGGGATGACCGTTATAAACTTTGATATATTGCTTACAAAACGCGCGCAACCGTCTACGAATTTCCACTTTTTGCTGTTTTGTAAGCGTGGCGGTTTTTCGATAGGTCATCGCCGAAGCAATCAACGCTTGATATACCATATAGTTCATCAAAATGTTGTGAATCGGATTCTTGGGATCGTTCAACAGCTTAGGCGCGCCTTCAATGACGATGCAATGATCGTTCACTTTATCAAACCCCGTAACCGCCGTAACCGAGCCTTCACGGTTCTTTCTGTAAACATATACAGCCTCAGGCAAAACGTCCAATTTAGGATTCTCTTTGAACAGTCTAAGACACCATTCAATGTCTTCTATAATTCTGTTTTCATCAAAATAGCCGTTATGCTTTTCAACGTAATTACGAGCAATACATATCCCCCACGCCGAAGGATTCAATCGATCATTGCGAATGATGTAATCGATTTTTTCCTCATTACTCATTTCGTCAAATCCAGAAAAATCAAAATCCGTAGGCGTGAAATACTTACCTGTCGATTGATAATAGAACTTATAATAAAGTTCCAAAATATCTACGGGATTTTTTTCCAACTTTGCATTGATCTTTGTCAAAACCTGTCCATCTACCCAAAAATCATCCGAGTCCAAAAAACAAAGATATTCCCCTTGCGCCGCCTTCATCCCGACGTTTCTTGCAGACGAGGCTTTGCCGTGCTTTTTATGAATCACCTTCACGCGAGAATCCGCCGCAGCATAGCTTTCACAAATTTCGGGACAAGAATCAGGGGATTCATTGTCCACCAAAATCAATTCAAAATCCTGATATTCCTGTATCAAAATGCTATCCACGCACTGACGAACATAGTCTTCGGTTTTGTAAACGGGAACGATGATACTAAAGCGCATTTTTCCACCTCGTATTTATTGCTTAATATATATTTCTTCTATTTCCTTCTCGATCGCACGCGCCGTGTATGCTTGCGCGATTTGATATCCAGCTTCGCCCATTGACGTGTAATCCGTCGTTTGATAAACGTCTAAAATCCGCGTCGCCAACGTTTCCCAATCACCCGCTTGGAACAAATATCCGCTCTCGCCGTCACGAATCAACTCGCTATGCCCACGGTTGATAGAGGCAACAATCGGTTTTTTACAAAGCATCGCCTCAATAATATTTAAAGGCAAGCCTTCCCTCTTGCTACACGATACGATCAAATCAGCAATTGGAACCACATTTTCCAAGTCTGTTCTATATCCCAAGAAACGTACCGTTTGCTCAAGTCCGTATTCCTTGACTTTCGTTTCCAACTCCTCACGCAAAGGACCGTTTCCTGCCAACAATACTTTCAGGGTAGGAATCTGTTCCTTTACCTGCGCTGCCGCACGAAGCAAAGTCGTTTGATTTTTGTTTTTGTTCAATTCCCCTGTGCAAAGAATGACAAATTCATCCTGCCGAATATTTTCTTTCTCGCGCATCACTTGTTGCGTTGCCTCGTCGTCGACTACGTGATAACGTTCTTCCGAAACACCAACCCCGTGCATATGTACGACGTTCGTCTTGAATTTCTTGCTCGCCAACGCATAATCTTCTTTCGTAATTGTAATCAAAGTATCGCACTTCTTCGCAAAATGCTTTTCAATAGGATAGAAAAACATCCATGCCTTTTTCGAGCCGCCTTTATAAAAATGGAAGCCATGCGCCATATAAACAACTTTCGTGCCTTTTTTTCTCGCCTTCTTTGCCGCCAAACGCGTAATGATACCGCCCATCGGCGTATTGCACTGAATCAAATCATACTGCCCTTCAGCAATAATCTTCTTTAACATTTTCAACGCTTTTAAATTACTTGGGCTCTTGGGCGAACGAGAAAAAGGAACGTCGAATACTTTTTCCGCAAAATCCAAACGCAAGCCGTTCTTTTCCGCCAAGTTGTCTTTTGCCGCTACGTGTACTTCAATGCCATGTTCGTGCAGGACTTTTACAAGCGGTTTATGAAATTGAC
>SVHQ01000240.1 GCA_015055785.1 Clostridiales bacterium
GCAAAGAAGTTCCCGATCCTCGGTGCGATCGTTAATGCATTCCGCCGCTACTCTCCCGACATGGAGACCGTCATCAACCTGTTTCCCAACTATGCATCCGCCGAGCAACTGGGCAATCCCGACTATATTTCCCATCTGGAAGCCTTTGTCAACATTGTCCGCCCGCACCTACTCTCCTATGACCACTATCACTTCCTCGGTCGTCAGAGTCGCAACGAGATTTTCGACCCGGAGGTTGACGAGCGCGAGCGCCTGATCCGCCTGTCCGCGGAAACAACCGAAAACCGCGGTGGCTTCTTTGAAAACATCGAGGTCTTCCGTTCTGTTGCACTCAAGTATAATATTGACCAGATGCTCATCGTCCTTCTGACCGAGCATGGTCCGTACCGCAATCTGACCATCGGTGAGCTGTATTGGGAAGTCAACATGTGTCTGGCATACGGCATGAAGCGCATTTCGTACTTCACGTATTGGGAGCCCTCTCACGACGATCATTGGCAGTGGACCAATGCCATGTGCGATACCGAAGGCAAAAAGATGCAGCATTGGTATGACGTCAGGGAAATCAATGCGGCGATTTCTCCCGCAGGCCGCCGCCTGTTCAACACCACCTCCAAGGCTGTCTTCCACATCGGCGTACCAGAGAAGGGTGCAAAGAAGTTTGAAGGCTACGGCGCGATTTCCTCCATTGACGGTAAGAACGGCGTTATTGGCTTCTTCGAAGATGGCTCAATCTACCTTGTCAACCGCGACTTTATTGGGGATAACACCTTTACCATCCATGCAAACAAGCCGCTATCCGTTCTCTCCGACGACAGATTCATTGCCGTTGACGACCTTGATATTACCGTCAAGCTGGGTGCAGGTGAAGCAGTACTTTTGAAGATATAATTTTCAGTCCGTTTCCCGGAATCGTGACCTAAAACGCTCGCCGCAGGCGGCGAGGTGTGCCGTTCCTCGCATCAGGTAACCTCTCCAAAACGAAAAGCACCCGATTGGGTGCTTTTTGTTTTGGCGCGTGTTGACAAAAAAGATGCCAATTTTATAATGTGCAAAACTCACAGGGAGTAGAACATCCAATAAAAAGGGTAATTGTTGCGGAGATGAAGAACACTAACGGAATAACAAACAACTTTTTATCAATCGTTTTTGTCTTATTTATGATAAGCATTACAACTGAAAGCAAAACAGCAAAAATCATTACATCTATCGGAACAAATACCTCATAATCCATATGCTTAGTAACAAGCGCTGAAACGTTTAGACAGAAAAACGTGATATAAATCAACGATAATATACCGCATAGCGAATATAAAATTGAATATAGAAATTTTTTCATCTCTTCACCGCCTTTCTGATTTTATTGTAGCACATTTGTGGTGTGTTGACAAAAAAGATGCCACTTTAAAGCATTTTATTTATTTTTTTATCCTTCAAAAGCGAAATGCATTCGACTGTCAACAAGAACACTAAAAAAACATTACAAATAATCGTTGCAACCGTTTCGTAATACATCAAACTCATCAGAAGGATTGCCGAACCGATAACGACCCATAACTTGAATTTATTAAACTTACTAGGATTTTTAGCAACTGCCCATATCGCTTCTGCTAGATACAATACTTCAAACACCGTTATCAGCAAAAGGCTCCACAGCATTTTTGACCACGCCAATGTATCTTCTCCGCCGTTTTGAGAGTTGCTTATAAAAAAATCTACAATCAAAACAATCCAGTTTTCAAATTGAAAAAAGAGACCGCATACCACCAAAAATTTTCTGCCATTTAATTTTTTTGTGTTCTCTATGCCTCGTTTCTCCCATTTTCTTAATGTGACCCTTATGGCAAACCAATATGCTAAAACAACATACACAGACCAGATCAACGCACCACCAAGACGCAATATCCACGTGTCTTTTTCTACGATCAGATCCGGCAAGTATTCAACAAACAAAGACGATGATGAAAGGAATATATTGATAAGATCGCCATATAGACTTAAAGAATTTGCCAAATCTGCCGAATGAGTAGACCAATGCTTTGGCATTGCGGTAAGTATGACAACTGAGGCAACCAAAATAATCATGAGAAATTTTGCATTTTCTTGGAAATGTTTTTTTGCAATATCACACGAATTATAAAAGTCATTTTTATGAGTTACATAAAACTCCTTGAACTGCTTATTTTTCTCAAAGCATATGAAGTACAAACAAAAAAGCAGAGAAAGGGTGACACAAACAGAACGCAAAAAATAATACACAAAGGTAGAATGAACAAAAAATGACAAGGCACCTAAAAACAAGAGCTCACAAACCACGCCCAATCCAAACGCTATTAGATTGCAAAGAAAAAATTTTAAAGCCATTTTTTTCACATCCCCACCGCCTTTCTGGTTTTATTATATCACACTTTGGGGTGTTTGTAAAGGCGAAGGTTGTATGTATAAAGGGGATAGAGTAAATTGCCCGTATCTTATGCTTCTATATCGTCTCGCTGAATTGGAAGATAAAATTGAAAG
>SVHQ01000241.1 GCA_015055785.1 Clostridiales bacterium
GAAAACATATTCACATTTCGGCGCGGAGATTCGGTTTGCCAAACCCAAAGAGAAATCGCTTTCGTGGGCAAGGCAGGGTATTTTCAACTTCCTTGCGGCAAAGATGACCGGCAGAGCGACGTAACCGCCCTTGGAAAATACAACGTCCGGCTGGTAAATGCGCAAGCCCTCTAACGCCTGCTTTTCCGCGCGCATGAAAGCGGCAGGAATTTTTATATTTTTTTTCCATGCTGGGAGTCCCCCTCGAATCAATTTCGGGCATTCGATTTGATAATAGGGGATTTTCCAATCGGCAATCAACCGCTTTTCAATCCCGTCCGTACCCATATAACAAACGTCTGCATCCCCAGAAGATAGAAGTTCTTCTATCAATGCAATATTCGGCAAAACGTGGCCGGCGCTGCCACCGCCCGTAAACAATACTTTTTTCATGGCACTTCTCCTTACATATTATTATAAGCTGCGAAGAATGAAGATATTCTATAATTCTCGGCAAAGGCAAGAAAAATCCCTCTACAAGCGTACTCAATGCGTACATGGTAGGGGGATTTTATATTTTTATATTAAAATTATCAATACAGATTGCCGATTTTTTCTGCGGTTTTAATGATTCTTTGACGTAGTGATTCGGGCGCAAGCACGCGCACGTTTTCGCCTAATGCCATGATTTTTCTTGGTAAGGCTTCGTCGTCGGGCAGGGTGGCGTCTGCATACCATTTCCCGTTTCGGTATTGCATATTTTCAATGCCAAGCCATTCCTGTGAAATTGCCGCTGCGGATTCTGCTATTTCTAATTGCACATTCAGCGTGCGTTGCGGTCGCCAACAAGGCATGGGTATATCTTCACGCTGGAATGGCCTGGGAGTGAAGCGTTGTTGGGTGTTGAGTACGGAAATAACGTGCCCCAAACGGAAAAGACGAAAACCGCGCAATTTATGACAAAACGCATAAACGTGCCATACGTTTTGTCGGTAAACGAGCATGTGCGGTTCGATTCTTGTTTGTAATTTTTCGTTGCTGTTGGTGACGTATTCAATTTCCAAAAGGTACTTTTTGCGTATGCCCTTTTCCATTAAACGCAGTTTTTCGGAAAAGGTTTTCGTATCCCCCCAAATACCGCTGTCAAGCATGATGGTGTCGACATCGCCCGAAAGCATTAAAAAAGGCGCTTCCGTCTTGGTTTGCATCATTAATTTATGCTTTGCGGAGAGAAAGGCTTCGTTAGGCACTTGTGAATAAGCGACGTCCAAGGCTTGGATTGCGGCATCGTATTCTAAAGTGGAGAAAAAACCGGTCGGCAATTTGTAATTATCGGGGATATAAATGCCGCCGCTTCTGCCTCGTTTGACAAAAACGGGCACGGCGGTTGCCAACAATTCAACGTAGCGATAGACGGTGCGTTGGGAAATTTTATATTTTTCCGCAAGATAAGCCGCTGTGACGTGCTGTTTGGATAATAATTCAAATAAAATACTCAGTGTAATTGCAAATTTCATAAAAAAATTATATCATATTATGACAGATATTGTCAAGTTTAAGAAAAATCAAATTTTTTAACGGTATATGGAAAAGTGTCAGAAAGATAGGCGGTAAAAGGGATAAAGTGCTCTAAAACACTTGACAAATGATGAAAAAAATAGTAAATTTAATTATAAGAGACAAAAAATAAAAAGATTGTTTGATTTTAGGTTTTAAAAGGAGATTTACTCATGGCAAACGTAATGGATACGCTTAGAAGCAGAGGTTTTGTGAAGCAGGTCGTTTACGAAGACGAATTGTATGAAAAACTCGGCAAGGAAAGCGTTACTTTTTATATTGGTTTCGACCCCACGGCAGACTCCTTGCACGTAGGGCATTTCATGCAGCTTATCGCCATGCACCACATGCAGCAGGCAGGTCATAGACCTATCATTTTGATTGGTGGCGGTACAGCGATGGTTGGCGACCCGTCAGGCAGAACGGATATGCGTTCGATGATGACGAAAGAAACGATTCGTCACAACGTAGAATGCTTTAAAAAGCAGATGTCCCGTTTCGTGTCTTTCGAGGGTGAAAACGCCGCGATTGTTGTAGACAACGGGGATTGGCTGATGGATTTGAACTATATCGATTTCTTGCGTGATATCGGTACGCATTTCTCTGTAAACAGAATGTTGTCGGCAGAATGTTTCAAACAGAGATTAGAGCGCGGACTTTCTTTCCTTGAATTTAACTATATGTTGATGCAAGGTTACGATTTCCTCGTGCTTTATAAAAAATACGGCTGTCAGTTAGAGCTTGGCGGTGACGACCAGTGGAGCAATATGCTCGCAGGGGAAAACCTCATCCGTGTAAAGGAACAAAAACCTGCGTATGCCATGACGTTCACCCTTTTGACGACTTCGGACGGCAAGAAGATGGGTAAGACGGCGAAGGGTGCTGTATGGCTTGATGAAAACAAGACGACGCCTTACGAATTTTATCAATATTGGAGAAACGTCAACGACGAAGACGTCGAGAAGTGCATGAAGCTTCTC
>SVHQ01000026.1 GCA_015055785.1 Clostridiales bacterium
CCACCGCGCGTTCCACGTCAAAGCAATACAGCCCTGCGTTGGCATATTTCGTTTGCAGCACTTCATTCGCCGTAAACGTCTGTCCGCAAAGCGTGACCGTCGCACTTGGCGTATGTTCCAAAGCATGTTTCAAGACCTTGTCCGCTTTTTTGGGGTTTAATTTTATGTTTTGCAAAGTCCGCACGTATTGATTGCGCGAAACTTCGCCGAGTTTCATCAGCGCCGCATCCGCGAACTCGACAACACCATACGGTTTTTCGTCTTTCGTCACAACTCGTCCCCCGTTAAAATTTGCGGCGAGCGGTTGCACGGCCCACACAGCTTTTGCCGTTTCCGCTTTTTCTAACAGCCCACGAATCACGTGCGTTGCAATTATTTTGTCGCCCATCGACACAATCACCGCGCCCGTGTAACCGACCGTTTGCAACGCCTTCAAACCGCACATAGCAGCGTGTCCCGTACCTTTTTGTTCCTTTTGATACGCGTAAATTACGCCCTCTTCACCATCCAGCGTATCCATAACCGAATACGCCGAATGTCCAATTACAATTACAAAACGACTGACACCTGCCTCACGCATATTGCTAATAATTCGTTTTATGGTAGGAATCCCAGCGCAATCGAAACAGACTTTGTTCTTAGAGTCGTCCCCCATACGCGTACCTTTCCCAGCGCATAAAATAATCGCAGCGGCGTTCATCGTCAAAGTCTCCAATACAAATATCCAGCGTTCTCGTATTCTTTGCGATTGAGCAAGCCCTTAATGTCAAGCAAAACCTTCTTACCTTCGCCAAACAGCTTGTCCATATCCGCCATCGCAAAATGTGCAAATTCATTGTGTGCAACCGCCAAAACCACCGCATCCATATCTTTAATCGTCGCCATATCGACGAATTCCACACCGTACAGACGCTTTGCTTCGTCCGCATCCGCCGTGGGATCGGCAATCGTAGGCTCGATGCCATATTCACGAAGTTCTTTTACAATGTCGAAAATCTTCGTGTTTCTCGTGTCGGGACAATTTTCTTTGAACGTAAACCCGAGAATTGCTACCTTTGCATTTTTTACCGCTTTTTCCGCTTTAATAAGGCTCTTTACTACGTTTTCCGCAACGTATTTGCCCATATCGTCGTTGATGCGACGGCCTGCAAGAATGACTTGGCTGTGATAGCCAAGCTGTTCCGCTTTGTAGGTCAAATAGTAAGGGTCAACACCAATACAATGCCCACCTACCAAACCGGGATAGAATTTTAAGAAATTCCACTTCGTACCCGCCGCTTCCAAAACGGATTTCGTATCGATACCGATCTTATTGAAGATGATCGAAAGCTCGTTCATAAACGCGATATTGATATCACGTTGGCTGTTTTCGATAACCTTCGCCGCTTCCGCAACTTTGATACAAGACGCTCTATGTACACCTGCGTCAACAACAAGCTCATAAACTTTTGCAACGATGTCCAACGTTTCGTCGTCCATCCCCGAAACAATTTTGGTGATCGTTTCAAGGCGGTGCACTTTGTCGCCAGGATTGATTCGTTCGGGAGAATAGCCCACCTTGAAATCTACACCGCATTTGAGCCCCGATTCTTTTTCAAGAATAGGCACGCAAACGTCTTCCGTAACACCAGGATATACTGTGGACTCAAAGACAACAATACTGCCTTTTACAAGGTTTCTGCCTAGTATACGGCTTGCGCTTTCAACGGGCGTTAGATCGGGGGTATGATCGTCGTACACAGGGGTAGGAACGGCTACGATATGAAATTTTGCCTCACGGAGTTTCGTTTCGTCGGAAGTAAATTCTACCGTGCTGTTTTTAATGGCATCGTCGCCAACTTCTTTGGTAGGATCAACGCCGGATTTATAAAGCTCAATCTTTGCTTTATTGAGGTCATAGCCGACAACTTTCCCTTTTTTCGCAAAAGCTACGGCGATCGGCATCCCGACATAACCAAGACCAACCAGTGAGATCTTTTCCTCTCCGTTTACGATTTTTTCATAAAGTTTTGCATACATACTTTCGCTCCTTACCGTTAGATATTCTCGTCCTTTAAAGAATTTATTTCTTCTAAATATCTGTTGACGACAATTTGTCTGTCGAATTGTTCTTCCATTTTTTCGCGACCAAGTTTCCCCATTTTAGATTTCTCTTCATAGGGAAGATGGATAAATTTTTCAATCGCCGCACACAAAGAATCCACATCTTTCGGTTCGAAACCAAAGCCCGTTATACCCTCATCGAACGTTTCTTTACATCCTGGAACATTCGAGGCTATAATTGGTCTACCGCAAGCCGCGGCTTCCAACAACACGTTTGCCATACCCTCGTGATAAGATGGCAATACAATCCCATGGCATTTATTTAAAAATGGCACTATGTGCAATTGCGCCCCATGATATGCGCACCCTTCTATTCCTTCAAAAGGGTTTTTTTCCATCTCCAGTGCCCCGACAATATCAAAAGAAATCTTAGGATAGCTACCACGAATAATCGGAATCGCTTTCGCCAATTCATAAACGCCTTTATCTTTTGTTATGCGTCCTACAAAGAGGATTCGGATCTCATCGGTCCGAATTGGATATGAACAGTAAGGAAACCTTTGCAAACTAACGCCCGAGCCAGGCAAAAGCGCATAATTATCTTTTACAACCTTTTTATCTAAAAAGAACTCTTGATTTTCTTGATTTTGAAAAAAGACTTTTGTTGCCCCTCTTAACCCTTTTTTGTATAGATATAAAGTTATCTTTTGCAACAATCCCCCTCTTTCTATAGCATCCCCTAATCCAGTCACGTTTGCAATATACGGAACTTTCAACGACTGGCATGCCATTCCCCCATAAACGTTGGGCTTTACCGTGTATGTTAATACAACCATGGGCTGAATTTTTTTTATTATTTTTTTGTATTCTTTTAAGAGCTTTAATTCCTTAAAAGGATTCTTTCCATGTCTCTCTATTGCGAGCTCATAGAAATTGCAACCCATTTCTTTTAAGTATTCGATTCTCTTTCCATAAGGAGAAATGATTGTTACGTCATAACCTTCTTTCAATAAAGATTCAACCAGTTCCAATCTGAAATTATAAATAACGATATCGCTATTAACTAAAACGAGAATTGTCTTTTTCATTATACACCCGTGTTTTTCTTTTTGCCCGATTTTTTTGATTTATTATGGTCTTGATTCCCTTCCCGTTTCAAAACTACCACGACTGTTTTAAACATAAGCTTTAAGTCCAACCACAATGAAGCTTTTTGGACATATTCGGCGTCCATAACTGCTTTGTTTTTAAAGTGTACGTTATCTCTTCCATGTACCTGTGCATAACCAGAAATACCTGGTCTAACAGAATACACATTTAATTTATGGCGCATTTCATGGCACTTCTCCTCTGTCAATACCAAAGGTCTATATCCAATAAAAGACATAGAACCTACAAAAACACACCATAATTGAGGAATCTCGTCCAAAGAGGTCTTACGCAAAAAGCGGCCAACACGAGTTTGATACTGTTCGGGATTTTCCAAACATGCTGTTGCACAATCCCTAGGCGCGTCAGTTTTCATTGAGCGAAACTTATAGCAATAAAATGTCTTCCCTTTTCTGCCCATACGTTTCTGTTTGAAAATAACGCTGCCCTTAGAATCGCATTTTATAGCGATTGCAATTATTAGCATAATTGGAGACAGTACAATGAGCGCTAAGAGGGAAACTGTAATATCAAAACCCCTTTTCACAAAGCGATAAAATAAACGCTTGTTCTTATTAGGAATAAAATTTTCTATATACTGTTCGTAGTATGCATCAGAGTGTTCTATTGAGTAATCAAATGTTTCCTCTGCTACATACTGCTCTTTTATCAATTCTTTATCTAACACCTTGACTTCTTCTGTTAAAACACTCATTTTTATCCCCTGCTTTTCTTGATGAAAATGTCATAATAACAATGTTGACAAATCTGCCCCACTCCTTCAACATAAAACTCTCTTTGGCTAATGGGAGTGCTAAATCTATAAGGTGTATTTACTCCGCAAATGACACATTTTTCAATAGAATTATTTACCTTATTCTGTTCGTTGTCCACAACATTTTCGATTTTGTTCTCCATGTTTTTCTCCTCCTTAACGTTTTATTAGACAACTCCTACTACTTTGGGAGTAACATTTCCTGTTTCTGTCGAGAACTCAAATCCTATTGCTCTCAATCGTTCAACCTGGTTGCCGTTCGCACCTTCTGTTCTCACTTTGATTTTGTTTGTGCGAATACGCCAAAGCCACCTACCAAGGGGAAATCCGCTTTCATCAACATAAGTACAAGGCATAGTCAACGTACCGTGTTTACGATAATAGCGTTCTGCCGAATCATAGTGATTTTCCCAATCCCTTTCAATCGAAGTCAGCCAATCCATCCCGATTTTTTCGAGTTTCTGAACTTTATTTTCAGACAGTTCTCCAGACCGATATTTATTCCTTTGAGACATAACCCATTCATACAAATCAAAGCCCTTTTCCTGTCCATAATATCTCGAAACAACTAAATGCCCCTTCTCTTGATAGAAATCCTCGGCGTGTTTATAGGCTTCCTCCCAACGGAATTCATCCACATCCCAAACCATACCAATACAATCCAATCGTTCTATTTGTTCAGGCGTCAATTTCCTGTATTGATCCTTGCTCTTGAATTTAACTCTTTGGTTGACAATCCAACTACCCAAGGCATATCCGTCCGCACAGACAAATTCTGTCGGTATCAGCAAATCCCCTCGCAGATTAAAATACTCCAACGCATGCTGAAACCCCGTTTCCCATACGTCTTCAAATTCCCAAATCATACCAATCTTGTCCAATTTTTCTGTTTGGAGTTCTGTTAGTTTTCCGTTTTTACGTGCTGCACGTTGCCTTTGCAACCATAACCCAAGATTTTTTCCCGAAGTATTCGTATAATCCTTAGGCGGCTGTAAATGGCCGTTTTTTTCAAAAAACATCTTAGCTTCCGCGTACTGCGCTTCCCACACAATATCGCTTCTTGAAAAATTGGGATATCTGCCCACGGACGCCAATTTTTCAATTTGCGCCTTAGTAAGCGTTTTGCCCGTCTTACTTTTTCCGTTCAAACGCGCCATCTGTTCGGACAACCATCTGCCCAACCAAACGCCTTCCACAACATAGTTCGCAGGAAGATTTACATTGCCGTGTTTTTGATAATATTTTTTGAGCAATGCAAATTTTTCTTCCCAAGGCTCCGCCACTTTCGCGTCGAATTCTAAATCCAGCAATTTTTTCTTTCTTCTTTCAGAAAGCACTTCAAATTTTTCTTTTTGCCGACGAATCCAACGCCCCAAACGACAACCGTCCTTCGTTACGTATGCTACTGGAATATCTAAATTCCCGTTTGCTTTTTTATATTCACACGCCGCAAGATAACACTTATCCCATTCCGAGTTGTATCTTCCCGCCCAATTAAAACCTAATTCATCCAACTTTTGGATTTGTTCCTTCGTCAGTTCTACACCCCGAGCTCCATTGGTTTTCCTTGCGCTGCGTAAATTCATCAGCCAATTACCTAAACGCACGCCATCTTGCGTCACATAATACGTAGGCACGTCCAAGTTTTGATATTTTTGATAATACGCAACCGCCGCTTGATAATTTCTTTCCCACAAATAATCAGGAACATCCCAAACCATGCCTATTTCGTCAAGAGCGCTTATTCTCTCTGCTGTCAAATAGGTCGTTTGCACCCCGCTCTTACGATACATTCTCAAACGAGAAATCCATGCGCCTAACGCTACGCCACGATAAATCCCGTTCCGCGCGGTTACCAATAAATGCCCATTTTCTTGGTAAAATTTCTTTGCTGCCGCATAATTCTTTTCCCAAGCAATATCACGGACATTGTCCCAAACCATACCAATTGCGTCCAATTTCGCAATTCGTTTTGCATCCAAATTACCGTATTGATATCCGCTTCTTACTTTCCTTTGGGTTTGTATCCATAACCCAAGCGTATAACCTTCTTCCGTCTTGTAACGTTTCGGTACGTTTAAGTTCCCATATTCCGCATAATACGCTTTTGCTTTTTGATACATCAAATCCCACGAGCCCGTTAACGTATCGTTTAAGCGCTCAAATAACGCTTTACAATCCCGAAGCTCATCGATGATACGAAATTGCTCGTTGACAATTTCTTTTTCTAAACCTCTTGAACGATAGTAACCCAATGCAACCTGCATTTCTTGTTCAATTGCCCCAATACTGTACAAGTTTTCAATGTTGTTCACAATGTCAAAAATTATAGGGTCCTTCGACTTCGATGCAGACAGCGCTCTTCCAATTTGTTGTTTATAAATAATCGGCGACACGGTTGGACGGAATAAAATAACCCCGCTCACGTCATCTACGTGCACCCCTTCATTTAACATGTCGATGCAGAATAAGAGTTTCAAGTGTTCGCTATTGTCTTCTTTGAAAGATTCAAACGCTTTGCTGGTCGCAGGGTCATTAGAATACGCCGTATAAATATGGGTTTCTTTATCCACCTTGCCGAACCACTCGGGGGCACGTTCTATCATTTCGTGCATATGCTCGAAATCTGCGCAGAACACAATATATTTCCCCGTTCTATCCGTCATATGCTTGTCAAATACGACGTCCAAGCCTTCCGCTTTATCCAATGCACGGCGCAATATTTCCAAATATTTTTCCGCACTATCACGCACCGCTTTGTTTTTGGCATTTTTAACTCTACGCTCATACTGCTTCAAGTCTTTTTGATAGGAAAAAATGGAAAGCACGTATTTCGGCGGATTAAGAATCCCTCTTACAATGGCTTCGCCAAGCGTCATTTCTGAGGCAACGTTTCCGTCAAACAACTCGTCCGCCATGTTGCGCTGATTATCTAAATAGCGAATTGCCGTCGCAGAAAGCCCAAGAATTTTAGCCTTTTTATACATGACAAGAAGGCGCTGTACGCCTTCTCCCCACATCTCTGCGCCGCACCTATGAAACTCATCTAAAACGATATAATCAGGATGAATCTTTTTTAATTCACCCCTTTTCATTGTCATCAGTTTTGCATAAGTAAAAAATTCAACGTTTGGCAGTTCTGTCCCGCCCGCGCTCAAAAAATTCTCCATTTGCGTTTGGAAAATGTATTCCGACGGGGAAAGCCAACAAATTTTTTTCTTCGCTTGATCCATACACAACTGAAAACCGATAAACGATTTTCCCGTACCGGTTGGATGTATAACTGCCGCTCGATCTTCCGTTTCAAACATTTTCACAACGGTTTCGTAGGCTATTCGGTTGTGTGCAAAAAGCAAATTCCCCATATCAACAAATGTTCTTCCAGTAAGCTACGTGTATTATTCTAATCCGTGTGCTTTTATCATTATAGCACCTTTGACATTACATGTCAAGTAAAAATTGAAGTTATCCACAAAACACTTTTAACGGCAATTGCATGAAGAATTTTCCCCATTTACAAACAAAAAATCATGATTTCCCATATAAATAAACAACTTTCCACCCATTTTTTGTTCACGGATTAGAATATTCCGTGTGCTTTTTTTGTTATTGTAACAATTTACCAAGGCGATTCATCATCTCGGTTTTGTGTTCCATCATAGAATGTGCGTACCGCTTTAGCGTTACCATTGGATTTTTATGTCCTAAAATTTCAGACAACGTCTTTACGTCCATACCGCACTCTAACGCTCTTGTCGCAAACGTGTGGCGCAAAGAGTGGAACCCTTTATGCGGTATCTTCAATCGCTTCAAAACACCCTCAAAAGTCTTTTGATAAGACCGAACAGGGGTACCCTGTCTGCATTCACCGCTTATTACATAGTCTCCGCTACCTTGCTTTTTCCAATCTTTCAATCGCCCGATTAACTGTTTAGGCAACGGAATAATTCTCTCAGACGACTGCGTTTTGGGTGTGTCCAAAACTTTCATATAGGCTCCGTTAGACCAAGCATCGTGGCAAGATTTTGTGATTTGTATCAGCCCTTTTTGCAAATCAATATCCGACCACTCCAATGCCATTAATTCCCCTATTCGTAGCCCCGTGTATAGACATAAAACAATCCCCATCAACTTCGGCTTATTTTTGTTAAAAATGTACTCTTCTATTTTTCGTTGTTCAATTTTGGAAAAACTTTCCACGCGCTTTTCACGCGTTTTAGGGCGCTGTATGCAACCCGTATATTGCTTTTTTACAAAATTAAATTTTTCTGCGGCTTTTAAGGAAAGTTTCAGTACTGAAATCACTCCGTTAACGCTATTTGTTGATAAACCTTTTTCTGATAACGAAACAACAAATTCTTGCAAAACCACAGCAGATAAGTCTGCCATATCTCGCTCTCCAATTTTGGGAATAATATGTAAGTCTGTTTGACTTTTATATTTTTGATAAGTACGTTCCTTTACGTACGGATACACATAATAACGCAGCCACTTTTCCAACCATTCTTGATATTTCATTTCTTGCACTTCCTTTTGCGCTTTAATGCCTATATTTTATCAAGTTATGGCTATTGTCGCAATTAAAAACCGAGAAAAGAAAAAGGCGCAAAGCTTTTCGCTTTACACCTTTTCCATAAATTGTACGCTCGCCATTCTTTAGGAAAGCATTTCTTCTATCAAATCTAAAATACTGTCGTCTTCCATCGGATATTCTAACATCACGTAATAATTATAATCACCGTAAGAGAATTTTGCACGGCTATTCGTTTTCGTGCTTTTCCAATCTACTTGGACGGAATTTATTATAGAAATTTCCGTTGTTTTATCATAATTTTCCAAGGATTGCAATTGATACGCTTTGTTTACAATGTTTATTTCCACTAAAGATCCTGTATTTATATCCACAATTTGCTCATAGTAGCCAATTATTTGGTTAGAATCGTTAAGGGTATATATTTGATCCATATAGAAATCGGTTACATCATACCAATCTAAAAACAACAACTTCTTGTTTTCTTGTTCTGCTCGCTGTCTCAAAGTGATGGAAGTTTTTTGCGTTTCGTACATACTTGCATCATAATATCGCGTTGTCGGTTGGTCGTCTTTGAGAAAATATTTTACACCAACGAAAGCCCCTACTCCTACAATTAAGACGGAAAGCGCACCTGTTGCCAACGCTTTTTTCCAAACTGCAATCCTCTTTTTCTTTGGCGCAGGAAAAAAAACCGATTGCGGTTCGTAAACCGTTTCGCTCTCTTTTATCTTTTCCCAAGCAGCCTTTTTTTCTTCTTGGTCCAGGTCTTCAATTAACTGATGGAATTTTTTCTCTTTCGACATTACCCCTTCCTTTACGTGATATTGACGGCATAGGCACCATTCAACCAAAACGAGTTATTCGCCTTCAAATAGCCTGAAGACGTAGTCAGCCAACCCGTAGCCACCTCCAAATAGACGTCCGTCCTAAAATTCACGTCGTTTGCATCATAATATTTAATTTCATAATACCCGTATCCAACCACAATATGTGCATTAGAAGACATCATAAATAATATCTCGTCTTGCACATCACTCGTGGCTATATCATATACTTCCGTGGTTGCACAAAACAATAACACGGGTTTATTATTACTAATTGCGTTTTTATAAGCCGTTAAGTCAAAAGCCAATGGTTTTAAGTTGGTATACGAAAGGGAACGATTTTTCCCTTGTACGTACGTCTGCAAGCCGTTCAAACACTCCGTTTCGCTGACCCCTATGCCCCAAACGTTGGTCTGCATCAATGTATACAAATCCCCGATTAGCGCAGGCACGTACGTAGCATCCGGTCTACGATATCTACCGTTGGCGGGATAATACGCTGTATAACCGGGAATCAAATCTTCGTAATATTTATCGTAAAATCCTACGATATTTGCACCCGCAACAGGACCGCACGCATTGTCGTAATCACTTGTGAAATAATTCGGCACTGCATTGGGGAAGACAATTTCCGTTTCTTCTTTTCTCGCAAAGGTAATCGTTTCGTCCGTTCCGCTTATCGGCATAACCCCGGGCGCGTCGTAATATCTCGTTTCCGTCACAACGTCCGCGCTAGCTACACTCGATTTCTGCGAAAACAGTCCGATAACACCGCCAAACAACGTGGCGCAGGCAACAATAGAGCAAATACATTTCTTTAAGATTGATTTCATAATCAATTCCTCCTTTGTGTTTGCTATATTTACCTATTATCTTTCGTTTTCGTCCAATTCCCTCTCCCTTTTCGCTAAAATCTCTTTGACCATAATAGAAACCCGCCTATGTAACGTAGACCTTTTCATTTTGAGTTTCTTTGCCATTTCCGCATAAGAATAGTCTTCATAGAATTTCATTTTTATCAGCTGACAATCAAAATCGGAATATCCCGCCAGGTATCTGCCCAATTCGCTTTTCGCAAAAACGCCGTCCGTAAAATCCTTTGGGTCGGGCTGTTTTGCATACTCTGTCAAGGGCAAATGGTCGGGATTTTTCGTGTTCATCCGATAGGCTTCGTTCTGCACGATACGGCATATCCAGTTATACCCGTCCTTGGACGAATCCCAAGACTGAATATACTGAAACACCCGCAAGTATGTGATTTGTAAAACGTCTTCTACGTCGTTTTGGTTATGCACGTGCATCCTTGCAATAACCATTAGGTGGTTATACGTCGTCTGGAATAAAAGCTCTTTATAATCGTCCCTCCCATCTTTTATCCCTTGCAAAATCTTGTTGATATCCTTTCCCAAGCGTGACATTTGTTACCTTCTTTTGTTCGTTTGCTTTATAATCTTAATTCTTCTCACTCACAACCAAGCAACGTATGAATGGATATATTTGTCAATTTAGACAATTTAATGAGCGTCGCTGTTTCGGGTATGCTCCCAACAACCAACCACTTTTTCAACGCCTTTTGGTCTATGTGCAGTTTTTTCGCTATTGCATATATGGTCAAATGGTTCTTATCCATATAGTCGCGTATTTGAGCGGAAAATTTTAATGAAACTTCTTCCATACGCATACTAAGGACACTTTGCCCATCTGTTTCTAAAATATAGTCCTCCAACCCAACGAGATAATCTATGCGAACGTGGAAATATTCCGCCAATTTTATCAAAGACTTATATTGAGGATAATTTTTACCCTCCAACCATAATCGCACACATTTTCTATCTGTACCTATCTGCAAAGAAAGTTCTTGTCTAGTTATCCCATCTTCTTCCATTAGGTCTTTTAATCTTTGCGAAAATTTATTTAAATCCATAGCACTAATCCTTCTTCGGGAATTAATACCATTATGAACTATTTTTCGCTCTCTTGATAAAAACGGGAACAGATACCACTATTTTTTTACAAAAAAATTTTATCTGCTTTTTTTATTTACATTTTTCACTGGCTATGCCAGTGACATTTCTTTTAATGTTTTCATTGCTATAAGTTGCTTATACAATTAAGTCGGCAGTTTTAATTTCTGCCGACTTAATCCTCATATTTTTTTACTTGGTATAGTATTTATCGGCAATCGCTTGCATCTCGTCCAAATGCGCAATCATATCCCGCGCCAACACCAAATGACAACGCGCGCGCACTAAGTTTTGGTCGGGATAATGTATCTTGAAATACTTATCGCCGTTCAAATAGTCCGTTAAAAACCGTACGCCACACTCCACCGTCATGGCTATCGCGCCAAGTGCCAAGGAATTCTTTTCCGCCTCGGTAATTCCGCCCTTAACCGACGAAACAAACCCGCGGGTAAACGCCTCGTATTTTTCAATATCGAGCGCAACCTTACTCAAATCCCGCTCGTCCTCGGCGCACGTGGACGCCGCCACACGGATTGCGTCGCCAAAATCAAACGCGACCAACCCAGGCATTACCGTATCCAAATCGATTACCGACAAATGCTCCCGCGTTTTCGCGTCGAACAAAACGTTGCTCGTTTTCGTGTCGTTATGCGTCACACGCAGGGGCAAAATCCCCGCCTTTTGCTGTCGATACGGCTTCGTCGCTATCTCTTCGAGCGACAAATACCCCGCCACGTCCTGTTCCGTTTCCTTTACTCTGCCCGCCAAGTTCTCGTCGATTGCCTTGCGGAAGTTTTCATAACGCCAAATCGTGTTATGGAAATGCGGAATTACGATATGCAAATCTTTTACGGGATAATCGGAAAGATAGCGCTGAAATTCCCCAAACGCAATCCCCGATTCTTCAATCACCTTCAAATCGTCCGTATGCTCGTAACAAACGGATTCATCGATATAGCGGCAGCACCGCCAAAATCCGCCGTCTTCCGTATATGTGTAATAATCCCCGTCTTCCGTTTTGCAATAGTGCAATACATTGCGTTTTGCCGTCGCTTGCTTTTGTTTAATCTTCGCGCGGATAAACTCCGTCACCGACGAGATGTTTTCCATAACGGCAATCGGGTCGGTGAACACGTAGGTATTCACCTTTTGCAAAATATAATCCTTGATTGCTCCGTTGCGGAAAAAATATACCCGATACGTCGTGTTGATATGTCCGCTGTTGACGATTTCGTAGCGGCGATATTCCCCCTTGATACAGAATTTTTCACACACCGCACGAATTTGCTTTTCCATCATTACGTCCGTTTCTCCTTTTTGATTTTTCTCCTCCGAACCACGAAAAATTTCTCTTTTCATCTGCGTATCAATACACCACAAAACACACCTTTTAATTAGACAAATCACAAGTATAGCACCAGTTTTTCCTTTTGTCAAGCCTTTTTTCATTTTTTATTTTTTAGCTTGCACCATCTTTTCTTCAAATAATTTTGCAATTTTAACGCAGAAAAAATCTATAGATTTTTTAATAAAAGTACCCCTTCAACACGACACGTCCCCACACCTTTTCTCGTTACAAAAATTTTTTGTTGATTATATAAACAAACCTATTATTCAATATAGTTGCTATAAAAAAATAAAAATGGGCTCTGCGTTCAACCGCGCCCACTTTTAGTCCTTTAAGTTTCGCACAACTCTGTTTAATCTGCCATTGTTCTTTTTACAAAGGATATTTTTCTTCTATCTCAAAATCTAATCCGTTTATGTCTGCCTTTTCCCACGACTGCAACCACTCCAAACATTCTGTGTAGGCAACTCTCTCGCCATATTGAAATTGCTCACTTTCAACATCTTTAAACTCCAACAACTCTTCAATATAAAACACTAACAGTTTTATCATTTTCTTTAATAAGTCCTCTGAGTTTTCCTTGCTCATTATTCTCTCCTTTCATCAACGCTATTGTTTTTATTTTTTACTTTTTTATTTACCCAAGATTCATAAACTTTGTCCAATTTATTGCTTTACCGTTTGTGTCAATGGTAGCATAGGGCTCGGCAAGGTAAACGGGTGAAAATTTTTTGAAACTAAATCTTTCATATTTAACGTCAAGTATCCGTATGCTTGGCGTTTTTTCTTTTTTCAACAAAAAATTTCACTTTTTTCCGTTGACCTTGCCCCCACATCTTCCAACATCAAGCAACAACCCACCCTATGCTTTTGTGGGCATTGCCCCCATGGGCACAAACGATATTTTATTTTAAAGGAGATTTACTTATGAAATCACATGAAACTGTTCTTTACGACACCACCAACCACACCGAGCATTATGACGAAGCTCGTAATTTTCTGTTTGCCACACGTGCAGACGAGTTTGATTGGAAAACGGACAACGATGTTCCCGAAAAAATGATTTATGATGAAATGTCATTTATGCAGAGCCTTGATTATCAGTATTTTCAGGACAAAATGAATGAACTTATTGCTCAAAACACGTGCATTATTATGGGCACGTGCGGACGCTGGAACGGGCGCGTTTCCTGCGGAAGATTTATCGAAACCTTCGACG
>SVHQ01000242.1 GCA_015055785.1 Clostridiales bacterium
GCACCTCAGGAAAACACCATCCGCAACGGGGCGTTAAAAGAGGTATATCGCGGACAGTTGGAAACAATAAATAACGTGCCATTGTTGTTGGCGCTGCATTGTGCAGACAATCATGATAAAATTATTATTCCCGTAGAATTGATACGGAAACATGATTTACGCGAAGGTGATATTGTTTCCTGCTTTGCACAAAAGAGTCATTCGGCATTGGTCGCAACGGAAATTTTAACAGTTGAAGAAATTTCAATTAAGGATTTACAGCGTTTTAAGTTTGAGGAAGCGGTTGCGTGTTATCCAACGAAGCGTATTCAGTTGTATGATGGCAAGAAGAATAATTCTTTGGCGATGAAATATTTGCATTGGTTATTGCCTTTGGGGCGCGGACAAAGAGGTTGCATTGTTTCATCACCCAAAGCAGGAAAAACTAATCTTTTATACGAAATAGCGCGCAGTGCAAAACAATTGAATCAAGATTTAATTACATTGGTTGTGCTGATTGATCAGTCGCCTGAAAACGTTACCAAATTTCGTAAAATAATATCGTCGGAGAATCTTGTTTATTCGACGTATGACGATGATGCCGATCGACAAGTATTTGCAGCTGATTTTTTGTTAAAACGTGCAAAACGCCTTGCAGAATGCGGAAAAGACGTGTTATTGATAGTGGATTCTTTCAGTGCTTTGGCGAATGCATTTAATCAAACAAATGCTTCTATGGGAGGGAAAACCTTCCACGGCTGTTTGGAAAGCAAAACCTTGCAGTATATGAAAAAGTATTTTGGTGCGGCACGTTGTTTTGAAAAGGGCGGTTCAATAACAATGATTGGGTCGGTTTCTTGCAAAACGGGCAATCCAGCGGATGAATTAATTGCGACGGAACTAACCTCTATTGATAATTGGGAAATCCAGTTAAGTGATGAATTATCAGTAAAACGTATTTATCCTGCGATTGATTTTATGCATTCACAAGTAAAGCAAGGGGAAGGTTTGTTTAACGCAACGGAAACGGACACCGATTATTTCTTGCGAAATAACTTTTCCGCTAATTACAGCGAAGAAATCTTGCGTGAATTATTAAATGCGGTTTCCAATTATGAGGAATTTGTAAAATTATTAAAAAAATAATCATCAAAACAAATTGTAAAAATGGGCAGAAATTTGCCCATTTTTTCATTTTTACAGCTTTAAAGTATAAAAGTATTTTATTTTTCGATATATCTTTTTTCAAAAAAAATGTGAAAACCGCTTATTTAAAAGCTTTTTATCTTTTTCTATTAAATTTTCATATAAGTTTTTTCTATACCATATTTTGTGGTGGTGTGCTTGACTTTACCACAAGATATGGTATAATAGTAAGGCACGATTATGAAAGATATCACAATATATTGTGTTTAAAGATTAAAAATTTACACAAGATATTGTAGTGATAGTTAGTTTTGATGTTTTACAATATGGGTTACGTGGAGGAAGAAGAGTATGCGGAAAGAGATGAAAATTATTAAAAGAAGCGGACAGGAAGTTGAATTTGATAAGGAAAAAATCGCATCGGCAATTCGAAAGGCGAATAAAGAAGTAGGGGAACATCATCGTATTTCGGAGGGAGCATTAAACGCCATTGTTGAAGCGGTAATGGAAGAATGCGCCAATTTAGGGCGTTCTCCGCACGTAGAAGAAATTCAAGATATGGTGGAAAACCGTTTGATGGCGTCCATGTCCTTTGTGTTAGCTCGAAAGTATATCACATATCGTTATACGCGAGAACTTGTACGTAAGGTGAACACCACTGACGCACAGATTTTGGCACTTATTGAATGTAATAACGAAGAAGTTAAGCAGGAAAATTCCAATAAGAATCCGACAGTGAACAGCGTTCAGCGTGATTATATGGCTGGGGAGGTTTCTAAAGACCTTACCCGTCGTATCTTGTTGCCTGATGATATTGTTTCGGCGCATGACCAAGGTTTGATACATTTTCACGACGCCGATTATTTCGCGCAACATATGCACAATTGTGACCTTGTCAATTTGGAAGATATGTTGCAAAACGGTACGGTTATTTCAGGTACGTTGATTGAAAAACCGCACAGTTTTTCGACGGCGTGTAATATTGCGACGCAAATTATCGCACAGGTTGCGTCCAATCAGTACGGCGGACAGAGTATTTCATTGACGCATCTTGCGCCGTTTGTAGATATCAGCCGTAAAAAGATTCGCCGCGAAACCGCGGAAGAATTTTCTCAAATGGGTATTACCGATGAAGAACATATCAATAAAGTGGCAGAAAAACGCCTTTTAGATGAGATTAAACGCGGTATTCAAACGATTCAATATCAAGTAGTAACCCTTTTGACGACGAACGGTCAAGCGCCGTTTGTCACAGTATTCATGTATTTAAATGAAGCGCGTGACGAGCAGGAAAAAGCAGACCTTGCCTTGATTGTTGAAGAAACGCTCAAACAACGTATTAAAGGGGTGAAAAACGAATCGGGCGTTTGGATTAC
>SVHQ01000027.1 GCA_015055785.1 Clostridiales bacterium
ACCATATTCTCGTGAGATATTACACCAAGTATTATTTCCCCGATGCAGACGTAAGGTTTATAGCAATCTTCGACCAAATGGATACGGAAACTAACCCCGATGACGATATTATTCCGTTTAAGAACATCCTAAACGAAATGTATGCAAAAGATTGTAGCAAAAAAGTCCGTGCCGTAGTAAGAGCAAAAGGAAACGCAGGAAAACACATATCCTATCTTCCGCCTTTGGGTTATATGAAAGACCCCGAAGATAAGGAAAAATGGATTGTGGAACATATAGGTGCTTCTATCGTTAAAGAGATATTTGCTCTTTGTCTTAAAGGTTATGGACCTACGCAAATCGCAAGAATTTTAACCGAACGTGGAATTGATACACCCGTAGTTCACTTTCACAAGTACAAGCTACCTACTTCTTTGAAATTAAGAGAAGATTCCGATGTTTGGAACGCCAATACGATAGCCAACATTTTGGGGAATATGGAGTATTTAGGACACACGGTTAATTTTAGGTACTACAAAAAGTCGTATAAATCAAAGAAGAAATACGAAAATCCAAAAGATAAATGGGTAATCTTTGAAAATACGCAAGAAGCAATCATAGACCAAGAAACTTTTGATACTGTCCAAAGAATTCGAGATGGACGAAGGAGACCTACTGAAATGGGAGAAATGAATATCCTATCAGGAATGCTCTATTGCGCCGACTGTGGAGAAAAGATGTATCTTTGCCGTTGTACTACGATGAATCAAAAAGAATACTTTAATTGTTCTACTTATCGCAAGAAAAAGAAAAAATATTGTACGTCACACCAAATAACGGCGCACGCCGCAATGGCTCTAATTAAAAACGACATACAATATACCATTAAGTTTGCGACTGAAAATAAGGAAACTTTTATGAGTATTCTTAAAGAACGAGCGAAAGCCAAAAGTAAACGAGAGTTAGAATCGTTTCTCGATGGTAAAGAGCAAGCAGAAAAGCGCATAAAAGCACTTGATAAAATTATCCAAAACCTTTATGAAGATAAGGTCGCAGGAAAAATATCCGAAGAACGCTATATGAAAATGAGCGATAACTATGAAGCCGAGCAAAAGGCGTTGACTGAAAGGCTTAACTACTTAAAGGCAGAAATAGAAAAAGCCAAAACCCAATATGACAACATAAATAGGTTTATGGCTATTGTTAAAAGATATAGTGATTTTGACGAGATAACACCTGAAATCTTACGCGCTTTCGTGGACAAGGTAATTATACACGAAAAAGTAAAGGTTGATGGACGTTACGTTCACACAATAGAAATTATATATAACTTTGTCGAAGCCATAGATTTACCTGACTTCGATGCGCATTTAAGAGAAGAAAACTAAATAGAATGAGAAAAGGCGTGGCATCACGCCACGCCTAACTCTTCAAAAACAGCACCTACCGCAAAAAATCCCTATGGGAAGAGCGGTAAAACGCCTATCCTTTTTTGCTGCGTACTGCCGTCGGGCGAAACCACAGGTTCGCGCGAGGCAATTTATTGCCAACGCTCTCCGAGGGCTTCCTTTTAAGGGTATCGAAAATTCCCGTACGAATCACTTATAAATCTTATCCGTAATATACAGGTGCACGCCGTAGTGACATTTATAATTTTAACCTTGTTAAAAACTTGAAATATATCTTGAATTATGTTATAATACAAGTATTAAATTCCTTTTTTTAAAAATTTGATTATGAAAAAAATTAAATTAAAACTTTCAACAACTCAAGCCATTATGCTAAGTTTTCTGTTCGTGATATTGATAGGGAGTCTATTACTTGCTTTGCCAATCAGTTCAAAAAATGGGAAAGCTGTTCCGTATATAGACGCATTATTTACCGCAGCCACTTCAACTTGCGTGACAGGATTGGTTACGTTGCCGACGGTTACTACTTGGAGTGTTTTTGGACAAATAGTGATTTTGCTTTTAATACAAGTAGGCGGACTTGGCATCATTACCGTAATGGCAGGTTTTACGGTAGCGTTACACCGTAAAATAGGATTAAAAGATAGCAGATTGATTAGTGATTCATTTAATCTTACTTCTTTATCAGGGCTTGCAACCTTTGTTAAAAAGGTTATTCTTGGTACGCTTATCATTGAAGGGGTTGGAGCGTTGGTTTATATGGTCGTATTGATTCCCGACTATGGGATGAGAGGGATTTGGCTTTCCATATTCAATTCCATTTCCGCTTTTTGTAATGCAGGTATTGATATAATCGCTGAAAACAGTTTGTGTGGTTATGCGCTAAATCCTTTAATCAATACGGTCACAAGTCTTTTAATTATTTTGGGCGGTATTGGTTATATTGTTTGGTGGGATATAATACGTGTATTAAAAAATTTCAGGAAAGAAAAAATTAAATGTTTGAAACGATTGACGTTGCATAGTAAAATTGCATTGTCGGCAACATTGATTCTTATTTTTGGAGGTGCTGTTGCAATTTTTATATTGGAGTATAATAACCCTCTAACTATAGCAAATTACTCGCTTTTTGATAAAATTCAAGTATCGTTTTTTCAATCTATAACGACAAGGACGGCGGGTTTTGCAACAGTGCCACAAGAAAATTTGACGAACGCCTCGGCTATTCTTTGCTTGTTTTTAATGTTTATTGGAGGTTCTCCCGTTGGAACGGCTGGCGGTATCAAAACGGTTACTATTATCGTGTTATTTGCTACTGCATATTCGGCGATAAGGAATAAAAACGAGGTGACCTTATTCCATCGAAATTTATCAAGACAAATCACAAAGAAAGCTGTTGCTGTTGCAAGTATGTCCTTTTCGATTGCATTTATATCGACCGTCTTGCTTGCTGCAGTCACCAACGCCCCAGCACTTGATATAATGTATGAAACAATAAGCGCGACGGCGACTGTTGGACTGTCGAGAAATCTTACGCCTTATTTAGGGCTTTTAGGGAAACTTATCATTATTGTGACAATGTACTTGGGAAGAATTGGGCCTATTTCCTTGGCTATTGCATTTAATTCAAATAAAGAAACGGGAAATATTGTTAAAAATCCCACAGAGGAAATAAGCGTAGGTTGAAAAAAAAGGAGTATGTTATGAGTATCAATAAATCTTATGCCGTATTTGGCCTTGGACGATATGGTTTGGCTGTAGCAAAAGAACTTGTGAATAATGGAGTTGAGGTTTTGGCTGTTGATTCTGATGAAGCCATTGTAAATTCCGCTATCGCTGATATTCCGTTCTGCAAATGTGCAGATGTAACCGATCTGGAAGTTATAAAACAACTTGGTATTTCCAATATGGACGTTGTTATAATTGCTATGGCAAATAATCTTGAAGCGAGCGTTATGGCGGTAATGTTGTGTAAAGAGGTTGGTGTAAATAAGGTAGTCGCAAAATGTGCCAATGAAGTGCATAAAAGGATTTTAAGTAAGGTGGGAGCAGATAAAGTGGTTTTTCCTGAATGTGAATCAGGGATACGCCTGGCGAAAAATCTTTTAAGTTCGGGTTTTGTTGACGTTATCGAATTATCTAATGATGTATCTTTGATTGAGCTTGAAGTTAAGCCTGCATGGATAGGGAAAACGCTCATTGAATTAAATTTACGTAAAAAATATTCTATCAACGTAATTGCGATTCGACAAGGAAATAATTTGGAGATTAATATTGACCCCACTATAAAATTAGCGGAGAATATGCAACTTATAGTTCTTACAAATGCTTCAAAAATAAGCAAGCTAAAATAAAAGGTTTCATTTAGGTTGCTTAAAGATCAATAGCAAAAAGAATAGGCAAATGCCTATTCTTTTTGCTTGCAGACAAATGCAAAAATGGACGAATTATTTTCCCTTTTTATAGGTTATACGTTTTGTTTTCTTTTTAAATATCGGCTGGTCGTTTGCGCACAGCCATGCCCCGATCGCCATGAAAAAGAGGGCGATGAAATAGGTGTAAGGGGGTAATTTTTGAAAAATAGCGAGTGAAAGAAGTGTGCCGATAAACGGAGCGATGGCATAATATGCGCTCGTCCGCGCCGCACCGAGTATTCTTTGTGCATAAACGTAGAAAAATATGCTCAAACCATACGCAACAAACCCAACACCCAGTACGGCTAAAACGCTCCAAATAACGGTGATACGCTCGCCGATGCAGAGCCCGATAATCACAGAGCCTAAGCCTGAAAAGATGCCTTTTAGCAGTACGATTTGCAATGGGTCTTTAGAGGAGATTTTGCGCGTGCAGTTGTTTTCGAATCCCCAACAGATACCAGCAAGCAAAATGAATAACGAACCGAAAGAAAATTGTAGGCTGGAAATATCTTCTAAGGAAAGTAACGTACACGATAAGGTAACGAAAAGGATGCCCAGCCATAAACGCGGGCTGATTTTTTCTTTAAAAATCATAAGGGCGATAATTGCCGTTGCGACAATTTCAAAATTATTAAGCAGGGATGCATTTGCAGCGGTTGTGGATTTCAAGCCGATTAAAAGGCAAATGGGTGCTGCGATATCCAGTAATACCATAGCAATCGTATAAGGCAGTTCGCTCTTTGTTAATCGATTTTCTTTTTCTTCCGTTTTTCGTATTTTGCGAATAAGAGCGATGATGCCCATTCCCAGCCCAGCGCCGATATATAAAAAACCTGCCATCAACGTAGAGGGGATGTAGTCGAGCAATAATTTTGAAAAAGGTGCGTTTATCGCATACAAAGCTGCCGCTAAGATAGCAAGAAATATGCCTGTTTTTATCGATGTATTCATAGTAATTTCTCAATAGCTCCTTTTAAATTTGCTATGGATTCCTCGTCGTTTTCTTTGACGGCGTCCACGATACAATGGTCGATATGATCTTTTAAAATCACCTTGCTAACGTTTGTGATTGCCGAGCGTACAGCCGATAATTGAATTAAAACTTCGCTGCAATCTCGTCCCTCTTCAATCATTGTCTTGATGGCGTTTAAATGCCCGATTGTTCGGGATATTCTGTTTAACACCGCTTTTGTATGTTCGTGTTTTTCCATAAGAATATACCTCCGTGTATATCCCCCTTGGGGGGATATAAAAATTTTATCATTTATGTATATAGAAGTCAATATTTTTAATATGAATAGATGGAATCTCTTTAAGAAGATTTCTTCTAAATGTGGTAATATTTTTAGGATAATATTATAATTAAGAATGGATAAAAATGAGTCATAACGACATAGATACACGTTATTTGATATTTTTATCAAGTAATA
Source organism: Clostridiales bacterium (assembly GCA_015055785.1). Next base: position 5,236 of record SVHQ01000027.1, read on the forward strand.
TTATTATAGAGGAAGGCGAGAATATGAATTACCAGTTTGCACAACGCATAATTGCATCGGAAAATGTAGAAAACAAAGAAGGTTTGCTTGTTAAAAAGGCGTTACAAATCGGCCTTGGAGAAGTGAACTGTGCTGTTTTTAAAGGGAAATCCTATGTGATTTTGGATTTTGGACGTGAGGTATCTGGCGGGGTTCGTATACTCACTTTTGGGGTGACGGGCAGTAAGCGTGTGCGCTTGCGTTTTGGAGAATCGGTGGCAGAGACTTGTTCGGAACTGGGCGATCCTTCTGGTTATATGAAAGCTACGAACGACCATTCCATACGTGATTTTGAAGTGGAGTTACAAAGATATTCCGATATGACGTTCGGACAAACGGGATATCGTTTTTTGCGCATTGACGTTTTGAATGAGGATAGTGAAATCTTGATGAAGACGGCGGTTGCGGCTGTGGATACTGATACGCGCGAAGAAATCGGTGCGTTTGAATGTGACGATCCGCTTGTGAATGAGATTTGGAAAACGGCGGCATATACCATTCGTTTGTGCTTACAAAACGGATATTTCTGGGACGGTATCAAGCGTGACCGTTTGGTTTGGATAGGGGATTTATATCCCGAAATGCGTGCAGCACAGTGTTTATTCGGTGACGTACCTGAAGTTGTTAATTCGTTGGAGTTTGTAAAGGCGGAAACACCGTTGCCGAAATGGATGAACAACATCCCCAGCTATTCACTTTGGTGGATGATTATTCTTGCCGAAGAATATACGATTTTCGGTGCAAAACCTGAATTCAACGCATACCTGCCCTATGTAAAAGGGCTTCTTGAACAGTTTTCCAAGACGGTTCGTGAGGATGGAAGCTTAACGTTTGATTGGAATTTTGTCGATTGGACCACGAATTATGTAGAAGGTGACGTTATTGAAAAGAAGCTTGATAGCGCGACAGGCGTAGCGTATATTATGAAGATTGCCATGACAAAAATTATGGGCTTCTTAAAAGATTACGGTGAAGATGTGTCCCTTTGTGAAGATATTTTACGCCGTTTGGAGAATACGCCGCTTGCCGTTAAGAAATACAAGCAGATTGCAGGTATTGGCGTATGGGCAGGCGATGTATCTGCTCGCAACAAAGAAATATTGCTTGAGGGCGGCGCGAAAGGTTTGTCCACCTTTATGTCCTATCCCATTTTGACGGGGGTAGCGGCGTATGGTGAATACGAAACCGCTTTAAATATGATGAAAGAATACTACGGCGGTATGCTCTCCGTTGGTGCAACGACCTTTTGGGAGGATTTCGACATTGAGTGGCTGAAAAATGCAGGCAGAATTGACGAATTGCCCAAAGCAGGCGAAGTGGATATCCACGGTGAAAAGGGTGCTTTTTGCTACATTGGATATCGTCACAGCTTTTGCCACGGTTGGTCGGCTGGCGTAATTCCGTATTTGGTGGAAACCGTGCTGGGTGTTAAAATGACGGGGGCATGTATGCGTCGAATTAAAATTGAACCACATTTGAGCGGTTTAAAACACGTAAAAGGAAGCGTGCCCACGCCTTACGGATTGCTGCACGTAGAGCATACGTTGCAAGCAGACGGAAGTGTGGAAACAAAAGTTTCTGCACCGAAAGAGATTGTCATCGAGCAATAATTACCGATGGGTGAAATAAATTTAATTTATTGTAAATTAGCCATTGCTGTAACAAGCGGTGGCTTTTTTGTGTGAAAAGATAGCAAAGTATGTAAAATGGATAATCTTTTTTATTGCAATCGCTTGATTTTATCGATAAAATGGGTTATAATAAGCATAAAGAGATATAATAGGAGCGAAATGCGAACATGAAAGAAAACAAGCAGGAATATAAAGAAATATCCAAAGCTACTTTGGCGAGGATGCCGTTATATTTACATTTTTTACAGGAAGAAAATTCCAAGGGTGCGCAATACATTTCTTCGACGGTAATTGCGCAAAATATTTCCGTATCGTCAGTACTTGTACGAAAGGACCTTGCGCTCGTATCTTCTGAAGCTGGCAGACCTCGTTTGGGTTTTGCAATCAGTCGTTTGATAGTGGATATTGAAAAGTTTTTAGGTTATGACAATCTTTCGGATGCGATTATTGTTGGCGCAGGCGGTCTTGGACGCGCATTTTTGGGGTATGAGGGTTTTAAAAGCAACGGTTTGAATATCGTGGCGGCGTTTGATATTTCCGAAGCGCTTGTTGGAAGCTCGGTAGCAGGGAAAGAAATTTTGCCTATTTCCGATTTAGGTGCTTTCGTTAAGGAGCATAATATTCGTATCGGGATTATCACCGTACCCAAGCTTGCAGCGCAAGACGTGCTGAATAAGATGGTGGATGCAGGAATCAAAGCTATTTGGAATTTTGCGCCAGCACCTTTGCGTGCACCTAAAGACGTCGTGTTAAAGACGGAAGATTTGGCAGCTTCGCTTGCTATGCTTGCAGGGAAATTATACAAGAGGGGCGAATCATAAAAAAGGCGCTTTGTCTTACAGTTGTCCTTTTGTGGCGTGAGGCGGCGCGAAAGGAGGAATATGTCAAAGCGTACGGAAGGTGTGGTTTGCGATGAACAATCGCTGAAAGAACTGCTCGCGCAGGTTCGCGCGGCGCAGGTGGAATTTTCCACCTATTCTCAAGAGCAGGTGGATGAAATTTTTAGGGTGGCAGCAACGGCGGCGAATGCGGCGCGTATAGAACTCGCTGAAATGGCGGTTGCGGAAACAGGAATGGGAGTTTTTGAGGATAAAGTCCTTAAAAACCATTATGCCGCAGAATATATTTACAATCGATATAAAAATGAAAAGACGTGCGGTGTAATCGAACGCGACGAAGCGGGCGGTTATACGAGAATAGCCGAATCGATAGGGGTAGCAGCGGCGGTAATACCCACCACCAATCCCACTTCGACGGCTATTTTTAAAGCCTTGATTTGTTTAAAAACACGCAACGGATTGATAATGTCGCCTCATCCACGTGCAAAAAAATGCACAATCACGGCAGCGAAAATTATTTTAAAAGCGGCGATAGAAGCAGGCGCACCGAAGGGAATTATTGGTTGGATAGACGAACCCTCCGTCGCACTTTCGGCGGAGCTTATGAAAGAATCGGACATCATATTGGCAACGGGTGGGCCGCAAATGGTGCGTGCAGCGTATTCCTCTGGAAAACCCGCAATTGGCGTAGGGGCAGGCAATACGCCAGCCGTCATCGATTCCTCCGCGGATATTCGTATGGCAATTGCTTCCATTGTGCATTCCAAAACGTTTGATAACGGGGTGATATGTGCATCTGAACAAGCGGTAGTGGCGTTGGACGACGTTTACGATGCTTGCAAAAAGGAAATGCAAACGCTCGGCTGCACCTTTTTAAATGAAGAAGAAAGCCGAAAATTGCGCGACGTCATGTTCGAAAACGGCGTTTTAAATGGGAAAGTTGTCGGGCAGACTGCAAAGCAAATTTCAGGGCTTTGTGGCATCCATGTACGTGATGAAACGAAAATTTTGGTTGTGGAAGTGAGCTTGGTGGATGAGGCTGAAGAGCCTTTTGCCAAGGAAAAGCTTTCTCCCGTTTTGGCTATGTATCGTGCGAAAAATTTTGATGATGCTTTGGACAAAGCGGATAGACTGGTGCGAGGCGGTGGCTTTGGGCACACGGCTTCAATTTATATCGACGCGGAGGGGGCAGCGGATAGACTTTCGGCGTTTTGTGAGCGTATGAAAACTTGTCGAATACTTGTCAACACGCCTGCGGCGCAGGGCGGCATTGGAGATTTATACAATTTCCGTTTAACGCCGTCGTTGACGTTGGGTTGCGGTTCGTGGGGCGGCAACAGTGTGTGTGAAAACGTGGGGATTAAGGAACTTATCAACGTCAAAACGGTGGCGGAACGCAGGGAGAATATGTTGTGGTTTCGAGCCCCTGAAAAGGTATATTTTAAGCGTGGCTGTCTGCCCGTGGCTTTGCATGAGTTGGGGAAAGAGGTGTATGATTGCAAGAGAGCTTTTGTTGTTACGGACGAATTTCTATTTAAGAGCGGCGTAACTAAGCGTGTGACGAACGTTTTAGAGGAAATGGGGATTGCACATACGGAATTTTTTGAGGTGACGCCCGATCCTACGTTGGCGTGCGCAAAAGCTGGTGCAGAGCGTATGCAGCGGTTTGAACCTGACGTGATTATAGCTCTTGGTGGAGGCTCTCCAATGGACGCGGCGAAAATTATGTGGGTTTTATACGAACATCCTAACGTTGATTTTGCCGATTTGGCTATGCGATTTATGGACATTCGGAAACGAGTGTTTGGTTTTCCGAGAATGGGGAAAAAAGCGATTTTTGTTGCGATTCCCACAACGGCAGGTACGGGCAGTGAAGTGACGCCTTTTGCTGTAATAACGGATGAAAAAACGGGCGCAAAATATCCGCTCGCTGATTATCAATTGATGCCAACTATGGCGATTTGCGACGCTGATTTAACGTTGGATATGCCAAAAAAATTGACCTCTTATGCTGGTTTTGACGCCTTGTCGCACGCGATAGAAGCGGTGGCATCCTTGCTTGCTTCCGACTATACAAATGGGCTTGCTTACGAGGCGATTTCCCTGCTCATCGCATACCTGCCCCCTGCATTTTTAAAAGGTAGGGAGGATTTAACGGCGAGAGAAAAGGTGGCAAATGCCGCTACGATGTCTGGTTTGGCGTTTGCGAATGCCTTTTTGGGGGTGTGTCATTCCATGGCGCATAAGTTGGGGGCAAGATGGCATCTTCCGCATGGTATGGCAAATTCTTTATTGCTTATCGAAGTGATGAAATTTAACGCTTCGCCTGCCCCTGAAAAGATGGGGACGTTTCCGCAGTATGCTTACCCTGATTGCCTTGCTCGTTATGCAAAAATAGCAAAATACGTCGGTTGTCAAGGGGGTACTGAGGAAGAACTTTTTCAGTCTTTAATATCCAAAATTGAAGAGGTGCAAACGGTGTTGGAAATTCCCAAGACTATTAAGGAAGCGATTGGGGAAAAGGGAACGGAAAAAGAATTTTTGGAATCCTTGGATAAAATGAGTAAAGATGCCTTTGACGATCAATGCACGGGGGCGAATCCAAGATATCCGCTCGTGGAAGAAATCAAACAGATGTATTTGCGGGCGTATTACGGGGAATGAGTAACGCAAAGACGAATTAAAAAATATGAAAAATAATTAAAAATGAAAGCGTAGAGGAATTGACAATCTCTGCGCTTTTATTGTATAATAAGCATACCATGTACGAGTTGAAAATTGTTTTTTAAGAAAAAATCCGAGTGCATTCTCTCATAAAATGAAACGATTTTCAAAATAAAAACTAAAAAAATAAAAACGAATGCAATAAAATAGTTATTTCAAGTGTTTAATATACAAAAGAAGGTTAAACAGAGTTAAAACGGTTATTTTTTTTGCAAGCCTTGGGGTGAAGGCGGAGGATTACGATGAACAGGACGGAGATCGACGTTCTGTTGCGTTTGGTTGCGGAAGGGGATAATTCTGCGTTTGAGGAATTATACCGCAGTACGAAAAACGGTGTATATGCCTTTTTATATACATACTTCCATAATGCAGCAGATACGGAAGATGCCATGCAATGCGTGTATCTCAAAATTAAAATGAATATAGCTGGATACCGCATTGGTACAAATGCCACGGCGTGGATTTTACAAATTGCGAAACACCACGCTTTGAACGAGCTTCGGCACAGGCGTAGGGAATTGGTATCCGATGACGTAGTGGCTCTGTATGCGCCCGAAACGGCAGTTGTGTCTGATGGTATTACAGAAGTGATGCAAAAGACGTTAACGGAGGAAGAACAACGGATCGTCACTTTGCATGTTTTATGGAATTATAAACACCGCGAAATTGCGGAAATGCTCGGTTGCCCGACGGGTACGGTTACGTCAAAATACAAAAGGGCGATAAAGAAAATGCAAGAAGCATTAAAGGAGGTTGCAGTATGAAAAAGTCTTGGAAAAAAGAATGGATAAAAGAACTTGACGAGCGTGTTCCTAAGCTTGACAAGGACGTTCTTAACGCGCCGATTTATACGAATGTGACCTCAAAAATGGAAGACTCTGTTCAAGGAAAAGTAACCTTTTCTTTCTGGAAAAATATGAAAATTCGTATGCGTTTGCTTTACGAACGTATGCGCAGAGGGAAGCGATTTGTATTGCGTTTCACGGCGATGGCGGCTGCTTTGTTGCTTTTATTTGTGACGTCCTCAGTGGTGATGATTCCAGAAGTTTTACCAGATGAATTGGGTGCTTTTGCGTTGGAAATCAATCCTCGTGCGATATTTGCAGTGAATACGGATGGGATAGTGACGTCGGTCGTTGCGGGAAATGCCGATGCGGACGTAATTTTATCATCGGAAAGACGTAAAGGCGCCATGACGGGAAAAACAGTATCCCGTTCGATGGAAATTTTTGTGGATTATGCCGCGCAGCTTGGTTATTTAGATATGGAAACGGGTGATGCGATACGCGTATCCATGTGTATGCGCGATGGCGATACAGCGGCGATTCGTAAAACGCTGACCGATTATTTCTGCAAAAAGGGTGTTTACGTGGCGGTTATTACCCAAGAGGTGTCCGTGCGTACCTTCTGTGACCGTGTTGGAGCGTTCTCCCATGCAACGTTACAGGAGTTGGTGGAGGCGTTTGAAGTGTTGCCCTCGCTATATTCTGAAAGGGAAGCAGAAGGTAAAACGGTTGTAGAATTGCAGGCGATTTACGAGGAGAATATTGCGCCGGAAGACGTAAAATCCTCAGTAGAAAGTATTCTGGTTCGTGCTTTGGAATGGATTACGAAGCGTGAGGAATCGTTAAAAGAAATTGCTGAATTGAATGATATTATCAAGAAACACGAGGATAATCCAAAGCTTATTTTTAAAGACTATTGGTCTGTGAAAGAAGAGTTGGAGGGAAAAGAAGAACAAGAAATTTCTTTACGTTTTACTCTTTTGTTGCAAAAGATGGAAGATTTGATTACTGCGTATGAGGAGAAGTATAACGTCACCATCGATTCGGAGTTTGATTTAAAAACGTTGCAATTGGCGGCGTCGAGCGAATATTTACATGGTATTGCCGAATTGCTTGCAGATTTCTCGATGGAAGTATTCAATGGCAGTGCGAAGTTCCTCACGGAAGCGTTGGAATGGATGGGCGTTAAGGTGGATTTGGAAGAGCTTTGCGAAGCGCCTCAAACGACAGAGGAATACTTGGCAAAGACAAAAACATATAACGAAATCCGCTATCGTTCTTTGCAATCGGAAAATATAACGGTGTACGGAACAGAAAGAGAGAGAATATCCACGCAGGATTATAATGCATATTTGCAAACGCTTTGCGATGAATACGGCTCCTTGGAAGCTTATTGGGGAACATTAAATTCTTAAAGATAAAAAATCGATGCAACAAAAAAGCTTTTATGGGTGTTTAATAAATAGGAACGCAATAATTTGTCGTTGTTTTAAATAGCTTACAGTAAGGGGAAATAACTGTTTTAACATTGGTGGAAGCCCGAGAATCGAACGATTCTCGGGCTTCTCCCGTATTTCCAAGAAAATAGAAGAACGGACTCGCAAAACGTTTGACTTTTCCTATACGCGTGTGTATAATATACGCGTATTATATATAATTATGGAAGTAAATCGACAGAAAAAGCGTTTTTTTTCGAGAAAAAAGAGGGAAAAATAAAAATATTCCTATTTTTCAAAAAAAGTTAAAAAAAATTTAAAAAAGTTTGTTCAAACGCTTGACAGGGGTTTACAAGTGTGTTATTATAGTTAGGCTGTGTAAAAACGCGTTGTATAGGGTTGATGCGGGAAGTTACTGCAAATCCGAGGCTAAAGCCGCTTCGGCAGATAATTTCCGTTGACAAAAGTGGGACTGGATTCCTGCGACTAACCGAGGCTTTGCGTAAAACGCTCGGTGCAAAAGAGTGTTTTTATTTTGCAAACACCTCGATACACACGGATAGGTTGATACAGCAAAAATAAAATGTTAGTATAAAACAAAAGGAGTAACAAACATGGCAGTACAGAAAATCAGAATTAAGTTAGCAGCTTATGATCACGAACTTGTTGATGAAGCAGCAAGCCGTATCGTGGAAACGATGAAAAAGAGCGGCGCGAAGATCAGCGGTCCTATTCCTCTTCCTACGGAAAGAGAAATCGTAACGATTCTTCGTTCCCCGCACAAATACAAGGATTCCCGTGAACAGTTCGAAATGAGAACGTATAAGAGAATCATCGATATCTATTCCCCCAACGCAAAGCTTCTTGATTCGATCCACCTCCCTGCAGGCGTTGACATCAAG
>SVHQ01000028.1 GCA_015055785.1 Clostridiales bacterium
CCAGAAGCAGAAAACTGTCGGGATTTTCTTTTAAAAACAATAAGGCACCTATTGTTGTAATAGATGTCCTTAATAATATATTATTATATCAAATATAGAAAAATAAATCAAGGTATATTGGGTAATAAGTGAGATTTACGGTTCAAAAAATTCCATTTTTATTTTTTAGATGAACCTATCTATATAAAAAGTTCTCCTATTACAACAATAGGAGAACTTTTTTAATACAATAAATTCATCTATGCACGATAAAAGGAGTTTGATTTAATGAAAAAAATAGTTTTATTCATTGTATCTGTTCTTCTGATATTTTCCTTATCAGGTTGCGGAATTGCCCTTGAAAGATATCCACTTGCCGAATATGAACTCGTACGTGTTCTGTTAAAAAACGGCGAGGAAGAAAAAGCAGTTTATCTAAACAATATGAGTACACACACAGATATTGATATTCCAACGAAAGAAGGAGCTACTTTCGTGGGGTATTATGATAGTGAAGTTGGTGGCGCTTGCTGTATTGACGCAAACGGAAAAAAACACGCCTATTATCTCGATGAATTTCCAAGGACTTTATATGCTCGCTTTACCGCAGTTGGTAACGACACGGAAGTTATTAACATAGATACGGTTAGAATAGATAGCGAAAAAGTGGAAAGCGTTATAACTACGGCAATTTTCACTGGAACGGATTTTACAACAAAAAATTACTCTACGATAAATGTTTATTTCAGCTTTATGTTAAGAGAAAACCAAGACTTTTGGGCTGACTATTCTTTTAGTCTTGTGGATACTTCAGGAAACGAGCTTTGCGAAATAATAACATTACAAGAGAATTACACGACAAACAATGTCTTTGAAACGGGTTATATGGGGTGTATTCAGATTTCTCAAAAAGCAATCGGCGGTATAGGTTATAAGTTTGAACGTCTTGAAAATACTGCTTGGGTAGATAATGTTTCAGGTTTTGTTGTCGTAATAGAATATGTTGAATAATTTAGGAGAAAGACAATGAAGAAAGGTATAAAAATTGGTATAACCATTGTTGTGTCAATACTTTTTTTAGTTCTTTGCGGTTTTGCTGTCTTTGGAAATTTAACAGAGCTTCAGGTCAAGCATGGTGAGTTCGGTGGTATTGCCCTTTGCATAGGCGCAACATTGTTATTCGCGTTATTAAACTTGTTGTTGTTCGCCCCCAACGTCGGCTTGTTTTTCTTAACAAAAGGCGAAGACGCCAGCAGAATACGGAATATTATTTGTTTAGTATTGACAATTATTTTTTATCCGCTTATCTTGCTTTTAATTAAGCCAGCAACCGTGACCGTAGGACAGTTTTTGTCAATGAAAATTGCATACGGAACTTGGTATCAAAGCGGATTAGTATTATTTAATTTGAGCGAAGCACATTTCTATCCTGCCTTAAAAATTTTCATTGGTGATTTTAATTGCGGTTGGTTGCTTGGATTTGTTCTACTTATCGTCTTTGTTTTAGTTATAACAGCTATCAATGGTGCAAAAGACAGATTTAATGAGCAGTATAATTACGATCTTGCTCACGTTGAACATAAAGAGCATTTGGAAATAACGGATACTATTACTTATAGTGGCATATTTAATCCAAAAGAACACCACGATATAAAAACGAAGGTTGTTGACGACACGGAATATCCTGTTCACGATGCGATTTGGACTTGTCTGTTGCTTGCTTTGGGTGTTATTCTTACTCCCTACATAACTTTCTTAACTCTTATTACAAGACAAATTATTTCGATAGTGAAAAAATAAAGGCGTATGAAATATAAAGTTATCGGTTGGACTTTTAGTGAGAATTATGATATTGAGAACGCTCAACTTACTTTTGCGGCAAGGCACGCGATTGTTGACGAGATTAGAAATAACGGATATTTGTTTTCTGGATACGATCACCAAGAAGCGTGGTATGGTTGCCCCGTTTTGAACGACGGGAAAAAGAGAATGTGTAGCCAACGCGGATTTGCTGGAATTATGGCAGAAGCTCACGGCGACACAGAGTTATACTCTTATTCAAGGTATATGTTTGGGATACCGCAAGAAATTATGATTACCCCTAAACCGAAGGTTAATTTACAAGAAATTTCAGAAGCGAGAAACCTATGCGAAAATTTCTCTTTGAAAGTTTCAGAAGAACAATATGCCCGCCTTTTGAGCGAAGGTATGCTTACTCTTGAGGACTTGCCCACCCTACGATATATTGACGCTTTTGATACTGTAACCATTACTTATGGTGCAGGAAATACAACTTTTGAAGTTTTAGGCGTTGATAGGCACAAAGACCTGCCAAATGAAGACTGTCTTGAAATTGCAATGCCCAAATTCGATATTGGCGGAATACAGAAACAAGAGCGAAAAATGCACGAAGCAAAAACGCTTTTGAAAATAAAATTGAAACCTTATGAAAAACAACTGTAATGGAGGTTGAATATGAAAAAGATACTTTCAATAATTTTAGCATTATGTATGTGTCTGACTATGGGAGCCGCACTGACAGCGTGTGACTTCGGTACAACTGATCCCGGACATACGCATACATACGAAACGGTATGGTCTCACGATGATACATACCATTGGTACGCTTGCGAGGACAAAACTTGTGTGGAAACTTCGCAAAAAGCCGAACATAGTATTGAAAACGGTGTTTGCTCTGTTTGCGGATACGAGCAATCTGCTCCTACCCCGCCACCCACTCCGTCGGCAAATGAAGTGACGGAAGAACAATTTAACGCAGCATTCTCATTTGAGGGAATTACAAGCGTTACAGTTCAAAGCGAAAGTAATACAAATATTGTAAACGGTGTGCAACAAGAAGTTTCCTACGCCACGATGTATTTTCAAGACAATAAACTCAAATATGTTACGGGTGACGTGACCGCATACAATGAAGTGAACGACACCTTTGCTTATGGGTATTCTTACGATACCGAAAACGAGAAATGGCTTCGTGTTAAAATCGAAAACACGGACGATGATTTTTCAGATATGATGACGTTTGCAACGATTAAAGAAATGTTTGCAGGCGTTGATTTCTCCGACTTCGCATACGCGGACGGATACTACACGGGCTCTCAAGTTTTTGAAGAAGGAACTCAAAACGAATATACCGTAGCTTTCAGATTCCAATTTGAAAATGGGAAACTGATTTCTGCACGCGGAGAATATGAGATTGAAGGATTTAATTGCTATGATTATCTTTTATTCTCTGCACATAATGAAACAACTGTTACCTTGCCAACGAACTACGAAGATGTTGGTTCAGTAACACCAGCACCCGGTCCTGCTGCTTCTTGGGCTTCGTATTTTGAATTTGATAATGTAACAGTAACGAAAACGTCTTCTACTTATTATTCCGATTATGATATGACAATTTCAAATACGGAAAAAATAAAAGTTCAGAACAACAAATGGTTGTGGGAAACGACGGATTATTATTACGCAGATACATTGTATGAAGATTTTGTCGTTTATTTCGACGGAACTAACGCATACGTTTACGGCGTTGTAGATAATGAAATGGACACACAGAATGTTGTTTTCTTACTTGACGCTGATTTCTCGGCATACGAAAGCTCGTTTACCGAAACTTCTTCGGGTGTTTTTGAAGCGGACGAGATAAACGCATACGGCGTTTATACTTACAAAGACGTGTGTATTACGGTAGTGAACGGGAGCATTTCTTCCATTGTGTACTCCAAGGATATAACGGTTGACGGTGCTACCTATACGCAGACTATATCTTACTCCTTTAGTTTGTGGGGTGAAACGACGGTTGACGGCTCCGACTACACAGAACCGTCTGCTTGGCAATCTTATTTTGATTTTGAAAACGTTACGATAACGCAAAGCATTACCTATGATATAAACGGTACACCACAAAATTTAGATCTCGGTACTGTGTGGCGAATTGTCGGCAATCAATGGATTTGCATACGTGATGCGGCATCCATTGACGGTGGTACTATCGTAGCACAACATATTGCCTATTTTGACGGCACAAACAGCTATCTGACGGATTTTGATATGACGGGGGCTTTGGTTGAAAGCGTAGCTTCTTATCATTATTCATCAGAGTATCTAATGGGGACCTTACCTACCCTTGAAAGACATTTTGTAAAGACAGAACAAGACAACCAGATTATTTATTCAGCAAGTTCAATCGTTCTTTATGATATGTTTACTTATACGAACGTTAGAATTGTTGTGGAAAACAATCGTATTGATAGCATAGAATATTCGGTTGCCAATATGTTAGAAGCTGGTGGCGAAATGTATCCCGGCACATATCTTTATGAGTTCTCGGATTATGGAACAACGGTCATTGATTACACCGTTCCAGACCACGCTTGCCATTATACCGAAGAGGTTGCAACGGCTACTTATTTGTGTCATTCTGCAACTTGCGAAACTTACGCAACCTATTATTATTCGTGTACTTGCGGAACTAAAGGTTGGAATACGTTTTATTTTGGTGAATATGGAGAGTGTTCCTACGGAGATTGGCATAGCAATAATGACGGAACTCACTCTAAAATTTGCTCATACAATAATAGCCATATTTTGACCGACGACTGCTACGGTGGTTCGGCGACGTGTGAACGTCCTGCGATTTGTGAGGGGTGCGGTGCTGAATATGGAGCGATTGGTCAGCACAATTACACTCTTGAAGTCGAAGATGATGAGTTTCTTATTTCCCATTGCGGCGAATACGCAGAATATTATAAATCGTGCGCCTGCGGATTACGCGGAGAAGAAAAATTTTTCAGAGATGCGTGGGAGATTTGTGATTACGGTTTTTGGGTATCCAACGGCGACGGAACACATACTCGCACCTGCTCTCGCAACGCTTCGCATACAGAAACCGAAAATTGTTCCGGTGGCAGCGCAACTTGTATAAATTTATCTGTATGTGATTATTGTGAAGCTGAATATGGCTCCTATACACAGCATTACTATACCTATCAAATCATAACGGACGAATATTTGAAATCCCCAGCCACTTGTGAGGCGAAAGCGATTTATCATTGGGCTTGCGAGATTTGCAGAGACAAGGGAGATGAAACCTTTGAATACGGCGAAGCTCTTGGCTGTGATTATGGTGCTTGGAAGTCAAACGGAAACGGTACGCACAGTCATATCTGTTCTCGCGACACATCTCACGTTGAAACTACAAATTGTTCGGGAGGGACTGCAACCTGCACCGCAAAAGCCCGTTGTGCTGACTGCGGCTCCGAGTATGGCGAAATTCTCCCCCATTCTTTTGTGAAAGAAGTGGTTGATGAAAAATATTTGAAAACGGAAGCGACTTGCACCACGAAAGCGGTATATTATAAATCTTGTGAATGTGGACTTGGAGGAACCGACACTTTTGAGGGAACTCAATTTGGGGATCATAGTTACTCAGCCGGTGTTTGTATTTGGTGCGAACAATCATATTCAAGTAAAGGTCTTGCCTATGAATTTATTGACTTGGACGATGCTGAAGATTATTATATTGTGATAGGTCGTGGCGATTGTGTCGATACGGATTTAGTCATTCCTTCTATGCACAATGGTTATTATGTGAAAGGGGTTGCAAGTTCGGCGTTTAGTAGCGATTTTACATTACACTCTCTTACCTTGCCTGACACGATTGAGAGTGTAGGCGACAGCGCTTTTGGAAGTTGCACTATGTTAAGAGAACTGTATATAGGTTCTGGTTTGTCATCTATCGGTTACTATGCCTTTGGCGGAATGACGAACATAGAAAAAATTGTGGTGTCTGATGAGAATTTAATTTTTGCCGATATTGGAAATTGTTTGGTAAATCTATCGACGAAAACATTGGTATTGGGTGGAAAAAATAGTACGATCCCAAATACGGCAGATGTCGAGATTTTAGGTGAATGTTGTTTTTCTCCTGCTCCCATTGTAAATTTAATTGTTCCCGACAACATAAAAAAAATAGAGGCGGGTGCTTTTAATGGATGTTCAAAATTAGAAACAATATCAATCGGCAGTGGTGTTAACTACATTGATGAGTGGGCATTCCCGTGGCAAGTTGGCGAAAGTCTGATTACTATTACCGTTGACGCAAGTAATAACTATTACCACTCAACCAACAACTGCTTAATCGAGACAACAAGTAAGACTTTAATTAGAGGTTGCAAAAATAGTGTTATCCCCGCAGACGGAACGGTTGAAATTATTGGTGAATGTGCTTTCCATTGGGTTTATTTTGACACGCTTATCATCCCCGAAGGTGTAGTAACGATCAGCGAATTTGCTTTTAGCGGTTCTGATTGCTCTACTTTAATTATAGCGTCAAGTGTTGAAAAAATATATCAAGATAATTTCCATAGTTGGAATACAACGATCCTTGTTTTTGGTGGTTCTCTTGATTATGCACACGGAGCTTTTGATTTGCCTAACTTGGAGAAATGCTATTTCTATGGTTCCGAGGTGGAATTTAATGAATTACTTGGAAGTTACACATATAACTTTGGAGAAGCTCAAATCTATTACTACTCAGAGACGAGACCTGCAAATGACGGGAATTATTGGTATTATGAAAATGACGAGATAAAACTATGGACTGCTGAATAATCTTTTGGCTGCCAACTTTTGCGGTTGGCAGCCATTTTATAACCCATACTTTTTTCGTATAAACTCCAAATAATTTTCTATCTCATATTTTGCGTCAATGGGGATTTTCTTTGTGAGGAAAACGAGAGGAATTGACAGCTTGGAAATGTTGGTGTTTTCTTTGCGAAACACTATATATTTTTTATCCAAATGCAGCCGTTGTATAACGTATTATACCATATACCCGTGAACAAGAAAAGAATAGATGGTGCTTTTGGATAAACTTCTTGTAGAGCCGTAATAATATCTTGAATTATTCATAAAAAAATGATATAATTAAGTATCAATCAATATGGATTTCAGGAGATAATATGGCACACGATAGCGAACAAAAAATCAAGCTCCTTGTCCTTTATGATATACTCTGTCGGCTCACAGACGAAAACCACGCCCTTAACACAGACGAACTCATAGAAGAACTTGGAAAACAAGGAATAAAAGCATCCCCGCGCGTGTTAACCCGTGATATTGAACTACTTAATTCTCACGGCTACGAGATACTTTCTTACAAGAAAAAATACTATTATTACTACGTTGTCAATCGCCATTTTGACAGCGCAGAAATTGCTATGCTCGCCGACGTTGTGAAAGCGTCAAAATTAAGCTCCGGACAAAAAAGCACTCTTATTAAAAAACTTGCCGAAATGGTCGGGTGCTATCAAGCGGAATCTCTTTCAAAACACATTATAAATTGCGACACGCCTAAACGCTCTAACAGCCATATTATTTATAGCATAGACGCGATTGACCGCGCTATCAATGAAAGAAAAAAGGTATCTTTCCTATATTACTCGCTTGATGAAAAAAAGAACAAGGTTTATAGAAAAGACGGCGCACGCTACATAACAAATCCACTTGTAATGGTATGGAACAAGGATAATTATTATCTTATTACCTATCCTGATCGACACGACGGAACCACAACCTATCGTATAGACCGAATGGAAAGTGTTAAGGTTGAAGATATTGACATTGTGGAAAAAGCGGAATTTGAAAATTTTGATATTGAAAAATATCGCACTCAAGTATTCTCTATGTTCGGCGGAGAGGTTCATACCGTAGAATTGCAATTCGTTAAGGAAATGATTGACGATATGTACGATAAATTCGGTGAGCAAATCCGCATAACGCCCGGTTCAAACGATATGTTTAGAGTAAAAGTACCTATTCAGATCAGCCCTACGTTCTTTTCTTGGGTTGCTGGCTCTTGCGGGAAAGTACACATTCTTTCCCCCAGAAGCATCAATGAGCAATTTAAGGCATTTGTTGAAAGAATTAAAAACGCATATTAAGGATACAAGTTATGGAAATATGGGATTTATATACAAAAGAGCGTGTAAAAACAGACAAAACTATGATACGCGGTGAAGCTCATCCGCGTGGATATTATCGTATCGTGGTACACATTTGCATTTTTAATAGCGAAGGTAAAATGCTTATACAACAACGGCAACCATTCAAAAAAGGATGGTCTGGTTTTTGGGATTTAACTGCCGGCGGAAGCGCAATATCTGGAGATACAAGCCAAAGTGCAGCCGAACGCGAACTCCGAGAAGAGCTTGGCATTGACTTTTCCTTTAAGGAACTTTGCCCCGCTATAACGGTAAATTTCCAAGAAGGATTTGACGACATATATTTGCTTGATAGTGACATAGATCTATCTAACTTAAAATTACAATTTGAAGAAGTACAAGCGGTTAAGTGGGCAACCGCCGAAGAAATAATCCAAATGATAAAAGACAAATTTTTTATCCCATACAACGAAGATTTAATTCGACTACTATTCTTTTTACGCAAGCATAAAAGTTTGCATACAGAATGTGATTTTACTCAAACAAAATAATTACATAAGGGTTCCGAGAACGGAATCCTTATTTTTTTGAAAAAACTTTTTTCAATGTCGATTTATGAACGCTGAAAATTTGAAAAATGGAAAATCTTATGGTATAATACGGGCACTACTAAACGGAACACCCTGTTCGGTTTAGAAATAAGGGAGATTTACAAATGAGAACCTTAAACGAAAACACTCTTGCAAAAATGCAAGAATACATACTTGCGTATCAAAAAGAAAAAGGTCTTTCTCCCAGCTACCGAAATATTATGAAGGCAATAGGTATGAGTTCGGTCAGTTTAGTTCAACGCTACGTTTTTGAACTTGAAAAGAAAGGTCTAATCCGCAGAACAAATCTCGGCAATATAGCAACCTTGCCCCAGCTTAAAAGAACCGGCACGACAATGGCGCCCTTGCTCGGCGAAATCGCTTGTGGCGAACCCACTCACGCCGTAGAAAACATAGAAGAAAGTTTTCCCCTGCCTAAATCGTTATTCGGCGAAGGCGAACTGTATATGCTTCGCACGTTCGGCGACAGTATGATTGAAGTCGGTATCCACAAAGACGACCTTATTGTTGTGCGAAAACAAGATTATGCGAATGACGGTGACATCGTTGTTGCGCTTGCAGACGGAAAAAACACGCTCAAGCGATATTACAGAAGAAACGGACAAATCATTCTTCATCCCGAAAATAGAACAATGAAGGATATAAAACCCGTTGAGTGCCAAATCCAAGGCGTGCTTGTGAGTTGTATAAAAATGTATTAAAAGATATATGCGGAGCGTCGCCCCGGCTCCTATTATATAAATTGTTACAGAAGATAAGACGCTCCGAAAGAGGATTTCCCACCCTTGCCGTAGCTCTTAAATCAAAACTATCTGTAATTGGGAAGAAGGAGGACTAAACTATGAAACATGCTATGTGTCCAGCTTGCGGCAGGCGCCTTGTTAAAGGCGAAGCCGGTTCAAAGGTTGAGGTTGTGTGTCCTAAATGCGGAAAGACCGCTATCGTCGTAATTGGCGACGACCACTTACATATAACCGACAAACCTTTGACCGAAAAGCAACATACGGAACCGATCAGACAAGCTATTTAACTTTAGACAATTTAATATTAGCGGGTAATGGAGTGCCGTTGTATTCCATTACTGACACTTTGCAGAGGTCGAACTTGACTGCGTATCATTAAGGATCTGGCGAGTAGATAAAATCCTATTATAAGGGTTATTCTATTCGTCAGATCCTTTTTTTGTCGAATTTTCAGCCCGATTGCGTGGATTTTATCACGTAATCGGGCTTTTCTATTTTGCCTTATACCGTCCGATTACGATTACATTTCAAATCAAAATCGGAGGATTTTTATATGGCAACTATCAACTACAGGTTAGCCGACGGCAAAATTATTACTTTAGAAGTGGACGAGCATACCGCGCTTGCCTACGAAAAAATTGAAGACGAAACGCACCGCGAAGAAGAACGCGCTCGCTGGAGAGCGAGAAAGAAATTGAACTCTTTGGAAGAAATGACGGACTTGGGTGTGCAATTCGCGTCGGGCGACCTTACCCCCGAAGAAACGCTTACTAAAAACGAAGAAACTCGGCACTTACATAATGCTATTGCCACATTATCCGAAGAACAGCAAATTCTCGTATATAGAGTTTTCTTCAATAATGAAAAACGCGCGCATATTGCACGCGAACTCGGCATTAGCAAAGCAGCACTTACATACCGCTTAAACACAATTTTCAAAAATTTGAAAGAAATTTTGAAATAAGACTTAACTTTTGCTTTTCCCACTCCTTAAAGGTGCAAGGCATCAGACCTTGACACTTTTTCGGAGGATTAAAGGAATGGCAAAAATCAACTATACCTTTGCGGACGGACACACGGAAGAAATCGAAGTATCCGACGAATTCGCTCTGCAATACGAACTTTTAGAGGACGACTGGAAACGTCAGGAAGAACGCGAGAAAAAGCGCCGACGTCGCCGATTATCTTTTGAGGGCTTGGTCGAAAGCGGATACGAATTTGAGGATACCACCTGCGCCGATCCGCTTGAACGGCTCATTGAACAGGAAAACGAAAAATTCAGTCTCATATCTCTATCGGATTTTCTCACAGCTCGGCAGAAACACGTTATGCAACTTTATTACGAAGTGGGAATGTCAAAGCAAGAAATCGCCGCTGCACTTGGGCTTGACGAAAGCACCGTCAGAAAACGTTTACAAGCGTCCGTGAAAAAAATTTTGAAGAATTTTTGAGAAAAACCCAAAAATATACCCGATTTTACCCCCTGCTTATTCCCCGATAGGTGAAGGGGTTACAACTTTCAATCAATCAGGAGGAACATTTAATGTTAGTCAAAAAAGAAAAACTTGCTCATTTTTTAGAGGTTAAGAACCTTAGCAAAGAAAAATTCGCCGCTATCCTTGACGTTGAGGTCAGCGAGGTTGAAAAAATGCTGAACGGCGAACCCGTCGGCTTATATACGTCACGAAGGTTTATACGCTTTTTCAAAGCCGAAGTAGCACAACACTATATCGACTGGGAAACGATGAACATAAAAAATCCGTTGGAGGACAAAAGAAAATGAAAAACTTTGAAGTACAGCACACCCTGCGCCTTTACGATCCCGACCTTGTAGCCGCTATCGGCAAAATGCACGAACGCAAAAGCAAAGAGTTCCGAAATAAGAACGAATTTCTTACCGAACTCGTCAAGCTCGGTCTTATGGAAATGCAGAAACGCGAAGCCGTAAAGCTCGCAGATCTACCACCTAACGACGCAGCATCCCCCAAGCCCGAATGTGCCGACAGTTTGAAAGAAATTTATGAGATTTTGGACACCGTTTCAAAATATATCTACACGCAGTTCAAATCCCTTTACGTAAACCAGCGCGTAGTGGAACGGCTTATGTCTTCTATCTATCGACAACTTCAGGAAATGCACCACGAGGACACCGCAACCATTCGCAACGCTGACGCTGGATTCTATGACGATCTTCCCGAACGCTTTGAGAAAATCATAGTTAATCTCAAGAATACTTACGGGCTTAAATGAGTTCTCCAAACGTAGTATGTCAAATCTATTTTTTAGACAACGAGCAAGCCCTTGCGAAAAACCCGTTGCGAGAACAAAAATACGGCAAGAAAAGGAGGTTCTATTCGTGTAAAAACGCAAAATACAACTATGTGGATTACGTTCAAGATGGTTCGCAAAAAACGCTTGATTACGTTGATTATTCGGGCAATAGCGAAAAGAGTTCGGGCGTATTCAATGCGGACGGACTTCTAACGAAGGAACAGCGCAAAGCCCTAAAACACGACCTACGAACAACCGGGAGCGTGATATGGCACGGCTTTATATCCTTTACCGAAGAATTTGGCAATTTATATTGTAACGACTACGAAGCAGCTTACCGAATGATGAAGACGGAGTTTCCGCGATTTTTGAAATCCGCAGGTCTTAACCCCGAAAACGTGGTATGGTACGCCGGATTGCACGAAAATACGGATAATAGGCACATACACTTTTCGTTTTTTGAGAAGCAACCAATGAAATATCGCGCACGAAGCAAAAATCTACACTTCTCAAACGGAAAATTGCCATATCACAGTATAGAGCAATTCAAGCTCCGAGCCGAACAAAAATTGACCGATTCCACGGCACAGTTGAAGCTCGCCCGCAAACAGCTTACGGAATCCACAAAAAACGTGCTATTTTCAGCGCAAAGCCCCTTGAAATACAACAGAGAGGTTCAAACTCTTATGCTTCGCTTGCTTGAGGACTTGCCCACTACGGGAAGATTATCCTACGATAGCGAAAATATGGCTCCGTTTCGCTCGCAGATACAGGAAATAGTGAACTGTGTTATACGGTCAAACCGAGATACATACCAAGCATACGTTGATTTTTGTCGCGTTATATCCGACAAAGATAAGGACACGCTTCGTATCCTTACGAACCTAAAAATAAAACCTGAACATTGGGATAGGTTTCTCATATCAGACAAATATATGGATGACCTTTATCGTCGGCTCGGCAATCAAGTAATAAACTCTCTGCGTGTTTACAAAGGCAAACTCAAGCCCACAAAATCCCGTCTTGCCAACAAGCGAATAAGACGCGGCGTCCGTACCGGTCTTCTCGCCTATTGCGTAAAGCTCAACGCTATCGTGGAAACAGAAACACAAGAAGCATTTGAGGAATATTATCGCAAAATCCAAGAGCGAAATACTGAAACCGAAATTATGAAGGAGGAAATGCTTTACGAAATGGAATAAAAAAATTCCCATTATATGCGGCATCGTCGCTCTTGTGTGCTATCTGTTCGGATTTGTACTCAACTGCGTGATAACTCACGATTTTACATTCCGATTTGACGCAAAGCTACTGATCGACGGCGAAACCTTTATCTATACAGGATTGTTTTGCCTAATAGCCGTATTGATAGTGCTGTTCTACTATTATAAACACTTTTGGCTATTCAATAGTAAAAACGTTATGCGCGGAAACAAAGGCGACAAAAGAATTGACGTTAATCTTGAACAAGCACGATTCCAGCACGAACGGGAAATAAACGAAAACTTTACAAGAGTGGAATACGGCGAGCTTGAAGAAAAAGAAATCGTCGGTATTCCTATCAGAGCAGAACAGGAGAAAGAAAAATTTTATGTCAACTTCGCACCAAACGCACACACGCTCGTTATCGGCACCACCGGTTCAGGTAAAACAACCACATTCATCAATCCAACGGTGCAGATACTGTCCCAGAGCAAAGCCAAACCGTCTATGCTGCTGTCAGATCCGAAGGGAGAATTGTATGCCTTGCACGCAAAATCTCTCCAAGCAAAAGGATATGAAGTCAAAGTCCTTGACCTACGAAACCCGTTCAACAGCATTAAATGGAACCCACTTGAACGACCTTTCCTAATGTACCAGCGTATGCTCCACTTGGAAGACGAGGTTCGGGTGGACGAGGAAAACGGCACATACGTCTTTGACGGAAACACATATAGCGAACCCGACGAGCTTAACTCTGCCGTACAAGTCAAAAAACAGCAAATTTAC
>SVHQ01000029.1 GCA_015055785.1 Clostridiales bacterium
CCACGTAAAATTTCCGTTACACGTGAATTGGCAGGCCACAACACGTCGCGCACTTGGCGTTTATCCGCAATCGAATGGTTCGCAAGCCCCAGCACGTACACTTCTCTGCGCGCGTTTTCGTGTATGCCGTTTTCGTGTTCATAGACCTCTAAAAGTTCTTCATAAATGCCGTCCGTGCGGAAAACCTCTCCTATGATATATCCCATCGACACCGCGATAATGACGGGAAGAAGCGGCGCGAAACTGCCTGTAAATTCGCAAATCATGATAATTGCCGTAATGGGAGCTTTGATAATCGTCGTGAAAAACGCCGCCATACACAGCATGACCATCAAATCACAATAAGCGTTGTCCATGCCAAGCTTCACCCATAACGTATTCATCAAACCGCCAAGACACGCCCCGATTGCAATAATGGGAATGAAAATACCGCAAGGAATCCCCGATCCAACGTTCACCGCCGTAATTATAAATTTTAACAGCAATACGACAACCAACGTCCAAAAAATCGATAATCCAAACGCACTTTCCGTCGTCGGTTGGCTCAAACCGCCGTGCGTACCAAGCGATTCTATCAAATCATGGCCGCCGCCCATTACATCTACAGCGAGCAAGGACACGATCCCGCCAAGCAACACGGCAACACAAATGCGTGCACTATGGGTTGATTTTTTATCTTTTAATTGAAGTTTTTTAAAGAGTCCGCGCAGTTTAAAACAAATTTTATAAAAAGCAACCCCAATAAGTCCGCAGACAGCCCCCGAAAGTAATACGTACACGTATTCGCTTATAGGCATTTCGCGGAAGATATAGGAATGGAACGAACTCTGCACTTCCATTCCTAAAGCGTTATAAATACCCGTGCGCGTAAGCATACCGAAGATTACAGATGAAAAGGCGCAAATAAATACTTCGGGCGTGAAGCGTTTATGCGCTTCTTCAAAAGCAAATGCTATCCCCGTCAAGGGTGCGTTGGACGCTACGGCAAGCCCCGCACAAGCACCGCCCGTAATTTGATATTTACGAATCATTTGATCGCGACGCAACAAAGACGCCACACCATCGCCCATACACGCGCCGATAAATACGCTTGGTCCCTCTGCGCCAATGGAAAGCCCTGCAAAAATGCTCAACAAACTGCTTGCAAACATTGCCGTCAAATCACGATACCATTTAAAATGCACCGAACCGCGCGTTGCGCCCTCAGCTTGGGGTATGCCACAGCCACCGATAGCGGAAGAAATATGCACCGCCACCCCTAAAGCAACCGCCACGACAAACAGTCCCAACAAAAGCAAGGGAATAAATAACGGATTGGCGCGCAAATACGCATACACGTCACGCGAGATACTCTCCCCCTCATGCGCGAGAATGTTAAACAGTGTGACGATAACTCCAGCAAAAACGCCCGTAACACAGCCCGTCAGCATCAATTCAATAAAGCTACGGTAAAGTTTCCCTGCCGTCACCGTTTTTTCATGTTTTTTGTTATTTTTAAACTTTTTCATAAGCACATTCCTTTTATTGTAGAGGCGTATCTATTGCATTTCATCGCATACCTGCCCCCTGCGTTTTCCCTTTTTTAAGAAAATTGACCGTTATACAACCGCGCATACGCGCCGCCCTTTTGCAACAATTCAAAATGCGTACCTTGTTCCACCACACGTCCCGATTCCATCACCAAAATGCAATCGGAATGAATGATTGTGGAAAGTCTGTGCGCGACGATAAACGAGGTTCTGCCCTGCATTAATTTGTCGAATGCATCGCCAATTTTACGTTCGGTGCGCGTGTCGATAGAGGACGTTGCTTCGTCCAAAATTAACATGGGCGGTTGCGTCAACATAATACGGGCAATACACAAAAGCTGTTTTTGACCCTCAGAAAGTCCGCCGCCCTCTTCCGATAAAAGAGTATCGTAACCCTTTTCCATACGTTTGATAAAGCTGTGTGCATGCGAAGCTTTTGCCGCCGCAATCATTTCCTCGTCCGTTGCATTGGGTTTTCCCATTTTTAAATTCTCGCGAACGGTGCCGCTCTTGAGCCACGTTTCTTGTAAAACCATGCCGTAATGGCTACGCAATGATTCACGCGTTACGTTTTGGATATTTTCACCCTCTACTTTCACTTCGCCGCTCGATACGTCGTAGAAACGCATTAATAGATTAATCAACGTCGTTTTACCGCTGCCCGTACGGCCAACAATTGCCACGCGCTGCCCTGATTGCACCTTTAAATTTAAATCTTCAATTAATTTTTTATCCTGCGTATAGGAGAAATATACCTTTTCCAAAGCAACGTTGCCTTTTACGTCCGTTAAAACAGCCTTGTCACTATCCGACGTTTCTTCCTCTTCGTCAATCAATTGAAAAATACGTTCTGCACAGGTAAAAGCGCTCTTTAATTCCGTCACCACGCCTGAAATTTCATTGAAAGGTTTGGTGTACTGATTGGCATAGGACAAAAATTTCGTCAATCCGCCTACGGTGAATATGCCGCTCGCCACGTCAAACGCGCCAAGCAACGCCACCAACGCGTACACCAAGTTATTGATAAATCTTGTAGAGGGATTGACCAGCGAGGAATAGAACACTGCGTTCATGGAAGCTTTTTGTAAGCGCTCGTTTATCTCGTTGAATTTTTCCTCGTTCGCGCGCTCATGCGCGAAAGCTTGCGTCACTTTTAATCCCACAATGCGCTCTTCGACAAACGCCGTCTGTTCACCGCGCATGGCGGTCTGTTGTCTAAAGAATTTATGCGTGTGTGTTGCTACAAACCGCGCAACAAATAACGATGCTGGCGTTACCAACACCACAACCACACCGATTTTGGGATTGGTGATGAGCATAAACACAATCGTACCTAATATCGTCATAACGCCCGTAAAAAACTGCGTAAATCCCATCAATAATCCGTCTGAAAACTGATCGGCATCCGCAACGATACGGCTCACCGTATCCCCATGTGCGTGGGTGTCGATGTACTGCAAGGGCAACGCGCCCAATTTATGAAATGCGTCCGCGCGCAAGTCACGCACGATGTTACAAGAAAGGTGGTTATTGCAAAGGCTGAGCAGCCATTGACTCACCGCCGCTATCAAAACTACCACAACGATTTTAACGAAAATCGCTTTTAAACTCGACCATGCCACCCCCGTTTCCACAATGCAGTCGATTGCGTCGCCGAAGAAAACGGGTACGCAAAGGCTCGCCACTACGGTGATGATTGCAAACAACAACGAACCAATGAGTGCCAAAGGATATCTGCCTACATATTTTAAAATACGTTTTAACGTGCTGCCTTTGATGGGGGTATTTTTCTTTATGGAAGGCGTTTTTACTTGTTTCATGCGATTTGCCCTCCTTTTTCTTCCCCGTCATCGTATTGCGAATGATAAATTTCACGATAGACCTCGCACGCTTGCATTAGCTGTGCGTGCGTGCCGACTCCCACTGCAACACCATCGTCCAATACAACGATTTTATCCGCATCACGAACAGAGGATGCCCTTTGCGACACGATTACCACCGTCGTTTCTAACTCTTTTATCGCTTTACGGAGCGACGCGTCCGTTGCATAGTCCAACGCCGAGGACGCATCGTCTAAAATTAAAATTTCGGGGTTTCGCACCAATGCGCGCGCAATCGTCAAACGCTGCTTTTGTCCACCTGAAAAATTCTTGCCGCCTTGCTCCACCTTAGCGTCCAAACCGCCCTTTTCTTTCACCACTTCTTCCGCCTGCGCACAACGCAAAGCTTGCCACAACTCCTCGTCCGTAGCATCCGCCCTACCCCACAAGAGGTTTTCACGAATCGTGCCTTTAAATAGTATTGCCTTTTGCGGCACTACGCCAATACGTTCACGAAGGAAATCTTGCATATCCAAACGATTGACGTTTTTACCGTCCACCAAAACGCGGCCTTTCGTTACGTCATAAAAATGCGGTATCATATTGACAAGCGTTGTTTTACCGCTCCCCGTGCCGCCGATAACCCCCAGTGTTTCTCCGCGCTTTACTCGGAAAGATATATCGGTGAGGGCTGCGTCCGCTCCATCCAAATAGCGCACGGAAACATCATCGAATACAATCATATCCTCGTTTCTTTCCTGCGTTTCTTCTTCATTCTCGTACACCTGCAATGACGGCTGCATTTCCAACACTTTTTCAATACGGCTGCCGCTCGCCGCTCCTTTCGTCACCGTTACAATGAGATTGGCAAGCTTGACAAGTTCGATTAAAATTTGCCCCATGAGATTGTAAAGAGCGATAACTTTACCTTGTGTAAGATTGCCTGCATCCACACGGAGTGCCCCCGTCCACAAAAGTAAAATAATCGCCAAATTAATCAAAACATAGGTCAAAGGATTGGTAAGCGAGGCAATTCCCCCCACAAATTTTCGTTCTTTTGTGAGTGCTTCGTTACGCATTTTGAAAATTCCACGCTCCTCTTCCTCTTGACAAAAGGCACGCAGCACCCTTGCACCCGTTAAATTTTCACGCGTGGAAAGAAGCACTTTATCCAATTTCGCCTGCGCTTTTTTATACAACGGCATACAAATAAACATGATGGCAAACACCACAACCGCAAGCACGGCTATCGTACCGCCGAATACAGCAAAAGAAGCAGGGTCGATAATGCAAGCGACTATCCATGCGCCAAACACCACGAATGGTGAACGGAGCAAAAGCCGTAAAAACAAGTTTACAGCCGATTGCAATTGGTCAACGTCGCTCGTCATGCGCGTGAGCATGGTGGAAGTGCCCAGTTTGTCGATGTCTTTATAACTGAGCGATTGCAATTTTTTAAATAAATCCCGTCTAACACCCGCCGAAACGCCTGTTGCCGTCTTTGCCGCAAAATACTGTGCAATTACGGAAAATATTAAACCGACCAAGCCGAATACGGCAAGCACCACGCACATCCAAACAAGGAACGGTTTGTCTGCGTGCGGATACGCGCCATCAACGTTCTCGCCCAAGCCCCTATCTACAATAAGGCTGACAATGAACGGCACCAGCAATTCAAAGGTCGCTTCCGCCATTTTAAAAAGCGGAGCTAACAGACTTTGCCATTTATAAGGTTTTAAATACGTAAGAATCTTTTTCATATTGGTCTTATTATAGCACGAAAAAAGCGTGAAAGCAAGAAAAAACACTTCCTTATTTTAATTGCGCACACGCGTAAAGCGTTAATTTCAACTAATCATAAAGCACCCACAAATTTATCCGTGTGTTATTGTAAGGACGCTTGCAATAAAAAATAGGTCGCGTATTTGATTTTACGCGACCCTGTTTGTATTTATTGTTCAATTTATTATTCTTCATCTGCCTCTACGGACGCTGCTTCGCTGTTTTCTTCCTCGGGTCCGTTCAGGATATATTCATACAACGTTTTATAGTTGCGAATGGTAAGTAAACGCTCCCCTGCCCCCGTCGAAGCGAGATTTTCGTTCGTACGATACATACGGAATGCATTGATAAATTTGTTCGCAAAAACAGCAAAAATGATAAACGCCACCACCCATGCCACTGCACAAATAATCGTCGGCAAAACGTAGGTGTTTTTCGGCGTGCTCGTAATTTTTCCGCCAAATATGATTGCCAAAACCAAAGCCAACAACATCGGCACCGTGGCAATCGCGAAATGGATTGCCGCCGTTTTTAAACGGTCTTTCAAATACTCACGACGCTTTTGTTGCTTTTCTTCCACTTCCTCCGCCAAAGGAGCTTCCTCTTCGGATAATTCCTGCAAGCGGCGTTGAAAAACGTCACCGTAATCACGTTTTAATACTTCCAACGTTTCATAACCCACGTCATATTCCATCGTTTCCACGCCGATATCTGCGTACTTTTCCACCAAAACGTCAGGCTCTTTGAAATTTTCCGTTTTGGCGCGCCACAAACCCAACGACGCTTCCTTGGGATTATCGTCTAATTTACACGCCTTTTCATATTTTTGCGCTGCCGCTTTAAAACTTTCCGCCGCGAGGAATTCATCACCCTCCGCGCAATATCTTTCATAGTCCGCTCTGCGACGGGCGGCTGCTTCCGCTCTTTCCTTGCGAATACGTTCTGCGTCCTCTGGGGTAAGACCAATTAAATCCTCGTCCGTTTCCTCTACAAAATCGGGAAATTCAAAAGAGATTTCTTCCGCTTCCAGCGTTTCTTCCCCCTCTGCGTTTTCATTTTCAGCGGTCAATTCGTCCGTAACGTCTACGTAACCGTCTTTTGTCTTTCTCAAACGCACGCCTCTGCCGTATTCATCATCAATAATTCTTTCTTCCATGCCTTTTCTCCCGTTATTTTATCCTTTTTTATCCATTCGGCAACATTTTTATACCAATCAAATGCCTTTTTGCCGTTTTCTAACCCATTATTTGTTGTTTACGCGCTCCCAATCCCCTAACACGAACGGATTGTGCCATTTTTTGTTTTTTCCCTCATAGTCGGGAATCACCGTTTCCGCTACGTACGCGCGGAATTTACCGCGATAACGACTCTTCGCCCACTGACAAAGCTCTTTTGTTTCAAACATTGCCAAAACACAGCTTCCCGAACCCGTCATCACCGCGCCAAGCGGAGAAAAATCGTTCGCTTCTTGAAAGGCTGTTTTAACGTCCTCATTCAAGCTGGATGCAGGCAGAAAAAGGTCGTTTATCAAATACCTGCCCACCTCGTTTGCATCATTTTGCAATAAAGCTTCGATACAGTTTTGCGTGGCGGTTTTATCCTCTTTTGTTGTGGAAATATCGTCCGAATGCAAACGGTCGTACTCCTTATAGCAGCCGCCTGCCGACACCACGGAAGAAGGGCAAAGCAATAAAAAATGTAATTTATCCTTGAAAGCAAGGGGCGTCACTTGTTCTCCTCTGCCTTGCATACGCGCAAAACCGCCCGTCAACATATACCCCGTATCACTGCCAAGCTCGTCCGCCAAGGCTTTCAACGCAACCCTGTCCCCTATGTTATACAATTTTGCCATACCGTTGATAACGCCTGAAATATCCGCAGAAGAACCGCCAAGCCCTGCCCCAATAGGGATATTTTTATACACCGTAATGTCCGCGCCGTTTACGCCAAATCTTTTTGAAAAGGCTTCCGCCGCTTTCAACGCATTGTTCTTTTCAGGCGGAATACTTTCACTATCCATGCCGTGCATGATAATGCTGCTGAGTTTATCTTTGCGCTTTTTTAATACGATTAAATCGAAAATATTTACGCTCGCCACCAAGGAATCCAACAGATGGTAGCCCTCTTTCACCCCAACGATTTCCAGCGTTAGGTTGACTTTTGCGTATGATTTGATTCTAACCGTGTTCATGCTTCTCCTTGGCGCGTTCTTATAAAAGTCTGCATTTTACAAAACAACGGCAACGAGGAACACCCCGTTGCCGTGTTCTTATTTTATTGTACCATATTTTTCCTTGAATTTCAATACTTTGTGCGCTTTTCTTCTATGTTTTTTTCATTTTTCACATAAAATAAGCCGCTTTTATTTGATTTGGCGATAAACAAAAATTCGTTTTCCAGCCTCAATGGGGAATTTTAAATCGGGATTACTTTTTTGCAAATCCTCAGGAGCGCAATTCAGCCGTTTCGAAACGTCCCAAAGTTCTTCTCCCACACGCGGAATAAAGACGGAAAACGCGCTTTCGTTGCGTTCGTACGCCTCCCCCTCCACTACTTCGGATATATACTCCCAAGACCTTTCTTCATAATAACGCAGGGAAATTTTCAGCGTCGCTTCCGCTTCCGTTTCACCGCCTTTTTTACGGCGCACGTTTAAGCCGCACACAACACATTCCGCTTCCACAATATCCCCTTGCGTTTCTATCGGGAAAAGGAAGGGCAGAGAAAGGGTGGCACTGCGATGCGTACCCTCGCTATTGCAAAGTATCACTTCCGCCAACACCGCGCCTTCCGCTTCCATGCCGCGCTCGCCTTTACGGCATACAATCTCCGCGCGAGGCAACACCGAAGCTTGCAAGAAATAATCCCCGTCCGTCACAGGGGGCAACACCGCCACACCGCTCACTCTTTCGGTGCATTTTTCGTGTTTCAACAAATACCTGCCCCCGTCGTTCGCTTTTTTCAACAACAAGGCATTGTGACAGCAAAATGCATCCGATACTGTGAATATCTCCTCTTTTACGTGTAAAAAACAATCCGCACTGAGGGTATAGGTCAGCACCATTTTACTACGGTCGTTATCCTCGTCCGTTCCAGCCATTAAATGCGCCGATTTCACACTGACACGCGCGCTTGCGGAAACGTTGCCGAACGCTTCATCGTTGGGGATTTGCATACGGAAAGGTATCAGCCGTTCGTAAGAGCACACTGTTTCATCACTGCGCAACACGCAAATATTTACATTGAGTTCCCCCTCCACGTCAATTTGTCCCGAACCAGCCGTTACACGATTGACAACGGCATTTTCACTATGCAAAAGTATATCTCCTACGTATTCCGTTTCAAATTCGTCTTCCCCTTCCGTTTCCCCAGACACGCACACCGTCCTACAAATGGTTTGCGTATCTTTTTTGCAAACAATATCCTCCCCACCAATGAAATATTCCATCTGTTTCCCACCGTAAACGGTAAGCGCCGCGCCGACAATCACGGAAACGTACAATCCCGAGCCTTCCCTGCGATAGCTAACGTTTTCCACCGTAAGTTCTGCTTTAGCAAAACAAGCAGGCGACACCGCCCCTCCCTCTGCTTTATGAAAAAACTCCGCACCGCGTTCCGCGCGGCAAATTTTACGTTCTCCGTCCTCATACACAATGCTAAGCAACACTTTGCCGTTGTAATTGACCTCGCCGTCCCCACAAACGCAATCGGCAGGCACGGCTTTTGCGTGCACCGCTAAAATACTGCTGATTTCGCTGCCAGATAAGCGGCATTCCACAATCGACTGGCTATGCAAGCGACACATTTCCCCCACGTAACGATAAGTTTCATATTGCGGTTTTACAGACATTTTTTTCTCCTCATTTTTTTGATTTTCCTTGTCTGTTTATCCTATGCGCTTCCTCAAAAAATTAGAACGAAACGGCATACGAAGGTATAAAAACCAAAATTTGGGAGCATACTTTTTGTATGATTAAGCCGACTAAAAATATAAAAGACGTTAAACAAATGGTGAAGGACTGTTCAGCACAGCGAGTAGCAGTACGCGTAAATTTAGGCAGAAATAAATCGGTGAGTTATTCGGGAATTTTATCGGGGATATATCCTGCCCTGTTCACCGTCAAGCCCGATGATAAAGATTTCTTGGGCAAAACGTCATACTCCTATTCCGATGTGCTGTGCGGAAACGTAAAAATCAAACGCTTGTAGAAAAGATGCTCGCGCGGTTGCGAGCATCTTTTTTATTTTTCTTCTTGTACGGTTAAAACAAAATTTTTTTCTCCGAGGAATTTTATAAAAACTTTATTTTCTTCATTTTCTATCTGTGCCACAAAAACATCTTTTAATGCCGCCATAATTTCCATTGCTAAATCTTTTTCCGTAATGTTGTTCTTTGTTGTTTCTTTCATCTTCGGGTTTCTCCTTTATTTATCTTTCGACATGTTTATTTATCTTTCGATATGTTTATCGTATTACTATTATATCACTCTTAATTTAGACATAGCAACTATTTGTTCTAAAAAAAGAGTAGCATATTTTGTAGAAATATGTCTTTGTTTGGAGAATTATGTCGAATTTATCAAATAGGCTAAAAGAATGCATGGAAGAACGGAATATAGACCAGTATCATTTAAGCCAAGAAACAAAAATAGAACGGTCGAATATTTCAGAATTTCTTTCAGAAAAGCACACGCCATCATTTGAAAATTTTGTTGCCTTGCTATATTTTTTTAATTGCTCGGCAGATTATCTTTTAGGTAGAACGGATATCCACACAGAGGAGCCTTTGCACGCGCTCCCGCCCTTTCACGAAAGATTGCGCCACATATTAAAAATATATAATATTAGCCAAAGCAAACTAATTAAAGAATTGCCCATTTCGTCTTCAGCGTTGTACAAATGGGTAAGTGGGAAAAGCTTACCCTCCATAGACAGCTTACTGCGACTTGCTGATTATTTGGATTGTACTGTTGATTATTTAATTGGCAGAGTAAAATAATATGAAACGATATGAAACATGCGCTTTCGCATGTTTTTTATTTAGCCTATTGACAATATTTCAAAAAAAGAGTATAATATTTACAACATAACTTAGGAGAAGATTATGAAAAAATTAAAACGTGTTGCCACGCTATTTTTATCCGTAATGATGTTTTTTAGTTGCTTGTTTTTTGTGGGTTGCGCAGACGAATCTACGCCTGGCACTTATCACTTAACACACATGACTTTTGAAGAAGGCAATGAAACCGTAAACGTCAATTTAAATATCCTTGTCAATATGATTTCAGGATATTCCATGCAACTTGTGCTTCACGAAGACGGCAGAGCCGAGCTCAAACAAAAGCAGGAAAACGTGGAGACCATCACAAGAGGCAGCTGGTCGGAAAGAGAAAACGGCGACTTGGAGCTCCTGTTCGAAGACCAATTAACCGTTGCATCGCGCGATGGCACTGCGCTGATAATTGAAGATGAAACAAGCGTCATGACGTTTAGAAAGTTCTTCTTGGATTTTGATTTTTAATTACTTGATACATTAGTCCGCTTAGCTTAACCGCCCCACCGAGATTACTCGGCAGGGCGGTTCGTTTTTATTGTTTTAATGCTTTTTTCAGGAAATAACCCGTATAGCTCTGCGGCACCTGCGCCACTTCTTCCGGCGTACCCTCGCAAACGATTTCGCCACCGCCGCCGCCCCCCTCAGGGCCCAAATCAATGATATGGTCGGCCGTTTTGATGACGTCCAAATTATGCTCGATAACAAGCACCGTATTGCCGCTCTCACGAAGCTGTACCAAGATTTTAATCAGCTTATCCACGTCGTAGGTGTGCAAACCTGTCGTTGGCTCGTCTAAAATATAGAAGGTCTTGCCCGTTGAGCGTTTGGAAAGTTCCGTCGCCAATTTCACACGTTGCGCTTCGCCACCAGAAAGGGTAGTAGAGCTTTGCCCCAACTTAATATACCCCAAGCCCACTTCGTTAAGCGTCTTGATTTTGTTGTATATCGAAGGCACGGGCGCGAAAAACTCGCACGCCTCTTCCACTGTCATATCCAAAACGTCTGCAATGCTCTTGCCTTTATATTTCACCTCTAACGTTTCGCGATTGTAACGTTTTCCACAGCATACTTCGCAGGGCACGAAAATGTCGGGCAGGAAGTGCATTTCTATCTTGATGATACCGTCCCCAAAGCAGTGCTCACATCTGCCCCCCGAAACGTTAAAGGAAAATCTGCCCGATTTATAGCCGCGCTCCTTAGCGTCAGGGGTCGCAGCAAACAAATCACGTATCGCGTTAAACACACCCGTGTACGTCGCAGGATTACTGCGCGGCGTTCTGCCGATAGGCGATTGGTCGATGGCGATGACTTTATCGAAATATTCCACACCGTCGGCGCGGTCGTATTTCCCAAGCGCGTGCTTTGCGCCGTTGTGCGTATTGGCAAGCAAGGGATAGACGATTTCATTGACAAAGCTCGATTTTCCGCTCCCCGAAACCCCCGTCACTGCCGTAATCAAACCCACGGGTACTTTCACGTCAATGTTTTTTAAATTGTTTTGACGGCAACCGCAAACTTTTAAATATCGCCCGTCTGCTTTCTTTCTCACAGCAGGCACGTTGATGGCGCGCCTGCCTGCCAAATAATCACCCGTGATAGAACGAGGCTCTTGCATGATTTGCGCCTGCGTACCGCAAGCCACCACTTCCCCACCGTGCACACCTGCTTTTGGGCCGATATCCACGATATAATCCGCAGCCCTAATTGTATCTTCGTCGTGTTCGACTACAATCAAGGTATTTCCCAAATCGCGCAAGCCTTGTAAGGAATTAAGCAATTTTTCATTATCACGCTGGTGTAAACCGATGCTCGGTTCGTCCAAAATATACAAAACCCCCGTCAAAGCACTGCCAATTTGCGTTGCAAGACGGATACGCTGACTCTCGCCGCCCGACAACGTCACCGCACTGCGCGTCAACGTCAAATAATTTAAACCGACGTTTCTTAAAAAACCAAGTCGATTGTTAATTTCTTTAATAATGGCGTCTGCGATAAGGTGTTGCGTGGGGGTTAATTGGCTCATCAAATCGTCCATAAAATCGCATAAATTATCTACGGACATTTCACAAAGCTCCCAAATATTCTTATCCCCAACGCGCACAGCCAACGCCTCTTTTTTCAGTCTTTTCCCGTTACAGCTATCGCAAGGCGCGTTACGCATCAAACGCTCGATATCGCTCTTGACCCCGTCCGACGTAGACGTACCGTAACGGCGTTGGAGATTGTTTACATACCCCTCCCACGTCTTTTTAAAGCTACCGGAAAACGAACGCGTTTGGTATTGCATATCCACCGGTCTGTCGCTGCCGTACATGAGAATATCGTACACCTCTTTCGGTAAATCCTGCACAGGCACGTCGAGAGAAAATCCGTAAGATTTCGCCAAAGCGGATAATTCCATGAGCGCCATGGAGCTGGAACCCAAATTCCAACCCGTCACTTTCATCGCGCCCTCACGCAACGTTTTCGTTTTATCGGGGCAGATGAGGTCGGGATCGACAAAATGTTTGAAACCAAGCCCTGAACAAGTGGGACACGCGCCATAAACGGTGTTGAACGAGAACATACGCGGCTCAATTTCTTCCAAAGAAACGCCGCAATCGGGACATGCGTAATTGACGGAATACAAATCTTCCTTGCCATTACAATCAATGACAACCAAGCCTTCCGCCAATTTTAACGCCGTTTCCAAACTATCCGTCAAGCGTTTTTGAATGGTAGGCTTCACCACCAATCTATCCACGACAACGGAAATGTTGTGCTTGATATTTTTTTCTAATTTGATTTCTTCCTGTAAATCGTAAACGATACCGTCGATTTTCACCCTGCCAAAACCGCTCTTTTTATAGCCGTTAAGCTCTTTTACGTATTCCCCTTTTCTGCCACGAACAACGGGGGCGTTAATTAGAATTTTACTCCCCTCGGGCATCGCCATCACCTGATCGCAAATCTCGTCCACCGTCTGACGGCGAATCGCTCTGCCGCATTTCGGGCAGTGAGGCGTACCGATACGCGCGAATAAAAGACGGAAATAATCGTAAATTTCCGTCACCGTACCCACCGT